>CAXBFV010000013.1:0-10777 GCA_963974985.1 uncultured Gammaproteobacteria bacterium
CTTAAACAAGAGGCAAGTTCTTCTAGGGAGCTACCGCAATAAGCAAGCTTTGATTTTATCTACTTATCAAGAAGGGTTGCAGGCAAAGGCTCAGCAATTCTTGGGTCGGCTAATCTTCACCTTTAAGACTAAAAAATTATAAGAAACGGCATTAATTAGTTGTAGGTCTAATTTATTTTTTTAGTGTAACTTCATGTTTGTAATAATATTTTTACATTGAAAATAATAGAGTTCTAAAATTATGTGTATCTAATAGAATATTAGTCTATAATGTGGGTGTATTTTTGGCATTTCTTCGAAATGTTTGGGTTTGAGATAAATGTTTTTATATGGGATTTGAGAGATGGAATGTTCTGTACCTATTGTTGAAGCTTTTGAAGCAAAAGAGTCTAATGATTTAGAAAAACTACCAAATTCAATTATGGATGTTTTTCAAACGGATATTTTTTTATCTGATAAGCCGCAGATGTCTGAAGACCTAATTATTGAAGGATGTGATGGTTTTCATAAAGCGCAAATGTCATTATATCAAAACTATTCAGACGGCTCTGTTTTTTGATTTTCTTTTTCAGCTAAATATACTGCTGGTGTTTCTAAAGATATTTTTCCCATTCTGCCACTGCGGAAATCTAAAATTAATTTTTCTGATGCTTGATGTAAATTTATTTCAGCATCGTTTTTTATAGCCCCTATTTTTATAGCAATTTTTTCTAAAAGAATGCTTTCAGGTTTTAGTAAGTCATCTTTAATAAGATTAAATCTTTCACACAGGTAGCTTGAGTGATCAATGATAAGATATCGAAGTAAGTAATAGGCAGCACTTGGGTAATCCATTGCCGTATCTCGAATGGCGCCTAGTATAGCAAGACGATAAGCTGAATCCTCGCATTTTGGTGAAGGGGTCATAATCCCAGGCGTATCTCTCAAATAAAACTTTCGGGTAATAAGAATATTTTGTTGTTGCTTGGTAATTGCAGGTTCATTACCTGTTTTCGCTATTTTTTTGCCAGCAAGTTTATTCATGAGTGTTGATTTCCCAACATTTGGAATACCAATTATTACGGCACGAATTGGCTTTAAAGTGGTGCCTCTATTGGGAACAAATTTTTCTGCAAGTATTAAAAGCTTTTCTGGTAATTTTTTCTCAGAAGGGATGTTGAGTGCTATTGCTTTGTTTTTGTAAAATTTGAGCCACTGTTGAGTTACATCTGGGGTTGAGAGATCAGATTTATTTAATATTTTAATAATAGGTTTGTCTTGAGCGATCTCTTGTAAAACTGGATTAGCGCTTGCTTCAGGAGCTCTGGCATCAACAACTTCAAAAACGATATCTACTTGAGGAATTATTTTAATAAGCTCTTTACGGGCTTTATGCATGTGACCAGGAAACCAGTGCAACATTTAGTTTGTCTCTTTCTATAAAAAATATGGTAGTCGCAACCAGATTCGAACTGGTGACCCCTACCATGTCAAGGTAGTACTCTAACCAACTGAGCTATGCGACTTCGATATGAGATTATAATTAGTCTATAAATTTAATCAAGTTCTAATTATTTAAAATAATAGGCTCCATAAAGGGAGCCTTGATTTTTAAAAGGGTAATTGATTACCCTTTTGATGCTTTAGTAATAGCTTCTTGTAAGGATTGCTCTGAAGCAAAACCAGGAACAACAGTTGTATTCATAGCATTCGCACCAGAAGTTGGCATGATAATAAATGCAGGTGTTCCAAATAAACCAAGGTTTTTACCAGCAAGTTTTATATTTGATTTGATTTGATCTTCGATTTTGGCATTTGTAAGTTCTGCTTTATTTGTACTTAATTTAATGCCAACCATTTTTGCAACATTATCAACATCAGAATTTTTTAGCTTACCTTCGTCCTTGCCTGTAGCATAAACACCATTGTGATAGGCGATATATAGTTTGGCACCACCTTGTTTATAGGCAAGCTGTCCTACTTCAGCAGCGTATTGTGATGATTCAAAACGGCTTGCAAAGATAGGGTAGTTTTTGAAGATGAATTTTACTTTGGTATTGGTGGCCATTAATTTTTCAACTTGTGGGGCCACTTTGCTGCAGAATGCACAGTTATAATCAAAGAATTCTACAACAGCAACTTTTGCATCTTTTGGACCTACTGTAGGCGTGGCCGCATCATTTAAAAGTTCATTAGAGTATTTTAATGCTGCTTTTTGCATGGCTGTTTCTTTTACTTTTTGTTCAATTTCAGCTTTTTTCATCATCTCTTGTTGGAAAGACATCATGATCTGAGCAGTTTCTTTTTTGCTGAACTTTGAGACTGTGCCTGAAAGAGCACTATCTAGGCCTTCTGAAAAGTCGTTCGTATTTAATGTTATTTTTTGTTGCTTCATTTGTTCAGCAAGCATATAGCCAATAGTGTAGCTTACTTTGTCGGTGCTTGATTCTGTTGTGTTTGTAGTTTGAGCCGTTGCAGTTTTATTTGCAGTGGCTTCTTTTGCTTTATGAGTAGTGTCATTATTGCTGCAGGCGCTTAATAATACTGTTGCACAAAGTACGGCAAGTATTTTTTTCATGACTGTGATTCCTTTTTTACTGTGGTTAAAAAATTTAACTGTATACACTTTAACAAAATCGAGAGTAGACAGAAACGCACACATAAAATTAATTGATAAATTTGTCACAAAATGATCTTTTAAATGTCTAATATTTAATTAGAATTAAATATTCAGGATGTGCCGTGTTAAAAAAAAGTTTAATTGTTTTATTGCTAGTCGTTTTTTCATCAATAACTATTGCAAAAAATAATACTTCTTCATCATTCAAAGAAGCTATTTTTGGTGGTGGATGCTTTTGGTGTTTGGAAGCAGATTTTGATAAATTGCCTGGCATTAAAAAAACAATTTCAGGTTATGACGGAGGCGTGAGGAAAAATCCAACTTATTCTTATGTTGCGTCGGGGAAAAGTAAATATGTAGAAGTGGTTAAAGTTTTATATGATCCTAAAATTATAAGTTATAAGAAGTTAGTAAATTATTATTGGAAACATATAGACCCTACAGTCAAAGATGCGCAGTTTTGTGATCATGGGCCTCAATATAGGAGCGTTATATTTTATTTAAACTCAGAGCAAGAAAAAATTTCTAAAAAATCAAAAGGATATGTAGGCAATCTTTTCCCGAAACAAAAAGTTTATACTGATGTTTTAAAATCAACGCATTTTTATACAGCTGAAAAATATCATCAAAATTATTATAAGAAAAACCCATTACGCTATAAATATTATCGTTGGAATTGTGAGCGAGATCAAAAAGTTAAGGAGGTATGGCATGGTAAACAAATGGATTAAATCTATTTTGCTATTTAGTGGTATTTTTATGGGAGCTAGTGTCATGGCAGGCCAGGATTATAAAAATTTAAATAAAGCAGAAAAGTTAAAAGAACTCACAACGCTACAATATGATGTGACGCAAAAGGATGCGACGGAAAAACCTTTTAAGAATGCTTATTGGGATAATAAAACAGCTGGAATTTATGTGGATGTAGTGTCAGGAGAACCGTTATTTAGCTCAACTGATAAGTATAAGTCAGGAACGGGGTGGCCTAGCTTTATACGTCCAATTGATGAAGGATTTATCGTTATAAAAAGTGATCGGAAGTTTTTCTTTATAGAGCGAACAGAGCTACGATCAAAATATGGGGATTCACATTTGGGTCATGTTTTTGATGATGGGCCAGCACCTACAGGAAAACGTTATTGTATTAATTCAGCATCATTAAAATTTATCCCTGCCCAAGATTTAGAAGAAAAAGGATATGGTGAATATAGTTATCTTTTCAAATGATGGAAAGTGGGAGATCTTAATTTAGCTGCGCTGCAAGTTTACCAATACGTAACCCTAAGGCTTTACAAAGCTCGATTTCTTCTTTAGAAATAGGAAGTTTAGAATCTAGGCCCGCATAGTGTGAAGGGCCGTAAGGAGTGCCACCTGTAGTGGTTCTTTGAAGTGCTGTTTCACTATAAGGGCTTCCTACAATAATAGCGCCATGGTGTAGAAGCGGGAACATCATGCTTATCAGCGTACTTTCCTGACCGCCATGCATGCTCGAGGTGGAGGTAAAAAACCCTGCAGGCTTATTGATGAGAGAGCCTTTAAACCAAAGATCGCTGGTGGTGTCTAAAAAGTATTTTAAGGGTGCAGCCATATTGCCAAATCGAGTCGGGCTACCAATAATAATACCATCACAGTTTTTAATATCATCTTTGGTGACGTAGATGGCACCTTTTTCCGGAATGTTGGGCTCAGTTTGTTCAGATATAGGGGAAACTTCAGGTACAGTTCGAAGCTTGGCTCCAAGTCCTGATTGTTCCACTCCTTGAGAAATATAGTTTGCCATCTGTAAGGTGGCACCACTTTGACTATAATAAAGAATAAGAATGTTTTTCATTGAGTGCCTTTTATGGAAAGAATTAAAAATTTTATACTTAATAGTGTAAAACGTTTTTCAACCTTTTGGTATTGGGTTGTTCGAGAGTTTTTTAAGCAAAAATGCACAGCAAGAGCTTCCGCGCTTTCATTAACGAGCCTTTTGGCAATCGTGCCATTGATTATTGTGTTAATGTCTGTGCTCAGTATGGTTCCAGAATTTAAATCTTTGGAAGGTAAGATACAGCAATTTATTTTTCATAATTTTGTGCCCAGCACAGGGAGTACAATTGGCGTATATATTGAACAAATCACGAATTCGCGAGTAGGGCTGCCAATTATGGCAGTTGTTTTTCTTTTTGTTGTGAGCGTGTTAATGATTATGTCTTTAGAAGGCGCTTTAAATGATATCTGGCAGGTGAGGGCTAAAAGGTCTATTGGGTCGGCTTTCTTGCTTTATTGGGGCTGTTTGACAATTGGTCCTATACTTTTAGGGGGCGGTTTGGCAGTAAGTTCTTATATGGCATCTCTGACTTGGCTATCAGATATTTCTCTTAACGGACCCTTAAAAATTCTTATAGCCTTACCTTTTATTTTTAATGTATGTGCTTTTACCTTTATTTATTATGTTATTCCAAATACTAAAATTAATTTATGGCATGCATTGTTAGGTGGGTTATTCTCCGCAGTTGTTTTTGAAATTGCTAAAAAAGTATTTGCATTGTATGTAATGGCAGTTCCTACATATGAGCTAATTTATGGTGCTTTGGCTGCTATTCCACTCTTTATTATTTGGGTGTTTGTCTCATGGCAGATTTTTTTATTGGGCGCTATTGTGGTTAATGGTTTATATCTTTCTCAAGCACGTCGTGACACTTATCAAATTAATGATTTTACTTTGGCAATGCGTGTGATTAAACATCTTTCTGAAGCGCAATCTATAGGTAAAATATGTACGCTTAAAAGGCTTATTCGATCAGAAAAATATGTCAGTGTGGGAGCAATGAAGCATGTGTTAAACCGCTTAAATGAAATTAAGCTTGTATTCGCAAGCGCCTCAGGGGAGTATGTTTTAAATTTTGACCCGAATAAGTTGTCAATGTTGATACTTTATGATCGATTAGAGTTTTATTTTCCAGTAGGAGATGAGGGGTATGAAAGTTCTATTGCTGGAAACTTTAAGGCGCTTAGTCAGTCTATTGCAGATGAATTAAATAAACCTGTCTCAAGGTTTTTATTTGATGGTTAAAACTGTGCTACGTGTGCTTTATTCCAATCTTTTTTATATTTTTCTGGGAAGGTTGCGTCATTTAAAAATACGCCATCATCTAGAAAGGTATAAATTTCATCATATTGTTTGATGGTTTCAGGGCTTGTGCGTCTTAAGATCATTGAAGGGCAAAGGTCACTTGGATTAGTGAGTCCCATGGCGCCAACAATCTCTTGAAAACTGTGGACGGTTGATTGATGAAAGCGATTAACGCGGTGTTTTTTATCGTCAATATCAAGCGCCTTATAGAGTTTTGGATTCTGAGTCGCCACGCCAACAGGACAGGTATTATGATTGCATTGTCTGGACTGAATACAGCCTAGTGACATCATCATGCCGCGAGCTGAGTTACAAATATCAGCACCGAGTGCAATTTTTCGAATCATATCAAATCCAGTGATAATTTTTCCACTTGCAATGATTTTTATTTTATCTCTTAAACCAGACCCTTTAAGTGCATTATGAATAAAAATTAATGCATCATTTAGGGGCATGCCAATATGGTTGGTAAACTCCATGGGGGCCGCACCCGTACCACCTTCAGCGCCATCAACAGTAATGAAGTCAGGGGTAATGCCTGTTTCAATCATGGCTTTACAGATACTTAAAAATTCACTTTTTTTACCTAAGCAAAGTTTAAATCCGATTGGTTTTCCTTCAGAAAGGTGGCGTAAATGTTTGATGAAATGACACATTTCAAGAGGTGTTGAAAAAGTTTCATGTGCCGGTGGTGAAAGTACATCTTGATCGAGAGGTACGTTTCGAATTTCAGCAATTTCTGGGGTGATTTTCGCTGCAGGTAAAACGCCACCATGGGCTGGTTTTGCACCCTGTGAAAGTTTAATTTCAATCATTTTTACAAAGTCAAGGCGAGAAGTTTTTTTGAATATCTCATCACTGAATTTGCCATCTTTGCCGCGAGCGCCGAAATAACCTGTACCCAATTGGTAAACGATATCTCCACCTTGCTGGTGATGTTTAGAGAGGCTTCCTTCTCCTGTGTTATGGTAAAAGTTCCCAAGTTTAGCACCTAAATTAAGCGCTTTAATTGCGTTAGATGAAAGGGCACCGTAGCTCATGGCTGAAATATTTAAGCGTGATGCAGAATAAGGTTGTTTGCAATCTGGTCCGCCTACAATGATTCTATTTTCTACTTCGGAAACATGTTTTGGGGAAAGAGAGTGGGCCACCCATTCATAGCCATCTTGCAGGATGTTACGCTCAGTTCCAAAGGCAAGAGTATCATCAATACCTTTTGCGCGCTGATAAACAAGGTTGCGGGTTTCTCGGTCAAAAGGGCGTTCGGCTTGATCGTCAGCAATAAAATATTGTTGAATTTCAGGCCTGAAAAACTCTAAAATAAAGCGCATATGCCCTAAGATTGGAAAATTTCTAAGAATGGAATGTTTGGTTTGCTTGACATCATAAAGCGCTATGGCGCCTAAAATAATAAGAAAGAAGGCGAGCCAGTCAAGGCTGATGTGGACCATTAATAAAAGGGCAACTATAAGAAGAAGAATAACTCCAAAGCCAAGGTACCATTTTCTACGTTCAGTTAAGTGCATAATAAGAATCTCTGTGTTGTTTATACTGTGTCAGTATAGCAAATGCTTGGATGGGTAATGAGGCTTTATACGTTAAATCGGAAATGGACAACATCGCCGTCTTGTACAATATATTCTTTGCCTTCCAGGCGCCATTTGCCAGCATCTTTAGCGCCTTGCTCGCCTTGGTTTCCAACAAAATCAGCATAAGCAGTAACTTCGGCGCGAATAAAACCTTTCTCAAAGTCAGTATGAATTACACCGGCAGCTTGAGGGGCTGTGTGACCCACATGAATGGTCCAAGCACGAACCTCTTTAACACCTGCGGTAAAATATGTTCTAAGTTGAAGCAAATCGTAGCCTGCTCTGATAACCCGGTTAAGGCCTGGTTCTTCAAGGCCAAGGTCAGCTAAAAACTCATCTCGTTCATCATCTTCAAGCTGAGCAATTTCAGCTTCAACTGCGGCGCAAACAGCAACAAGAGAAGCATTGTCTGCTTTGGCAAATTTAGAAACTTCCTCAAGCAGTGGGTTATTCTCAAAACCTTCTTCATCTACATTCGCAATATATAAAGTAGGTTTGGAGGTTAAAAGAAATAGTTGTTTCATCCAAACTTTTTCAGCATCGTTCATGTCATATGCACGCGCTGCTTTTTCTGACTCTAAATGAGCTTTAAGTTTTTCAAAGAAATCTTTTTGACCTTTGGCTTCTTTGTCGCCGCCTTTAGCCTGTTTGCTTACACGGAAAATTGCTTTTTCCATAGATTCAATATCAGCAAGTAAAAGTTCTGTATTGATGGTTTCAATATCATCAAGTGGGTTAACTTTCCCTGTAACATGGATAATGTCATCATTTTTAAAACAGCGAACCACATGTGCAATAGCGTCAGTTTCACGAATATTTGCTAGAAATTTATTACCGAGACCTTCACCTTTAGAGGCGCCAGCAACGATACCTGCAATATCAACAAACTCCATGGTTGTGGAGATTATTTTTTCTGGATTCACAATTTCAGCTAACACATTCATGCGTGGGTCTGGCACAGAAACAATGCCCACATTGGGTTCAATGGTGCAAAAAGGATAGTTCTCTGCTTGAATGCCCGCTTTAGTGAGTGCATTAAAAAGCGTTGATTTTCCTACATTTGGTAATCCAACTATTCCACATTTAAATCCCATGATTTTTCCTTTTGAAAGTGAATATTATTTTTGCTGATGAAGGTGATTCATGGCTTTCTGTATATCACCACTCAATATGAAATCTGTTTCTCTTAAGGCGTCATCAATTGCAAATTGGATTTTATTTTTTTGATCAATTGATGGGTTAGAGAGTACGTAATTTGAAACTTGGTTTTTATTGCCAGGGTGGTCAATACCAATACGTAGACGGTAATAATCTTTAGTGCCTAATTGCGCATGAATATCACGTAAGCCATTATGCCCGCCATGTCCGCCACCTAATTTAAGTCTGGCAGTGCCGCAATCCAGATCTAATTCATCATGGGCAACCAGTATCTCTTCCGGTGAAATTTTATAAAATTGGGCAACTTTTTGAACGGCGTGTCCGCTTAAATTCATAAAGCTGGTTGGGAAAAGCAAAAAGGTATCAAATTGAGGTGTTTGAATGCGTGCAATCTCGCCACCAAATTTGCTTTCTGTTCGTAGCGTTAAGTTATAACTGTCGGCAAGTTCGTTTAAAAACCATAAGCCAGCATTATGACGGGTCAAAGCATATTGATTGCCCGGGTTTCCAAGTCCAACAATAAGTTTGATCATAATAAATATAAAAAGTAGATTGTTAAATAGGGCTTAATAAGCAATTAGAGCGCTAACTGCTTATTAAATAGAGTTGTGATTAAGCGTCATCACCATCTGATTTGGCTTGATCATCTGCAGGTTTTTCACCGGCTTCTCCAGAGGTGCCTTCTTCAGCATCTTCTGCTTTTTCTTCAGCTTGAGGTGCTGATATCATTGCAACTAGAACATCGCTTTCTGGGTCTTCAGAATCCAGTTCACTAATAGTCACACCTTTTGGTACGATAATAGAAGAAAGTTTTATTGAATCTTCAGTCGTCATAGCAGAGATGTCGACGTCAATAGACTGTGGTAAGTCTTTTGGTAAACAAGTTACTTCAATTTCACTAACAATAGCGTTTAAGAAGTGACCTTCTTTTGCGAAAGGTGCGTCTTCTTCGCCAATGAAGTGGAGAGGTATCCAGGCAGATAGTTTTTTCTTCATATCTACTTTTGTAAAGTCAACATGCATAATTTTACGTTTGTATGGATGTCTTTGAACATCACTGATCATTGTGTCGTGAGACTCTTTTCCAACTTTTACCGTAACGATAGATGAAAAAATATCGGCATTTTCAAAAGCGTTAAAAATTTTATCATGTATAAAGGTTAGACATTGAGTTCCATCCTTTTTATCAATTAAGATGGCTGGGATTTCCCCTTGATGTCTAAGGCGGCGGCTCGCACCCGTACCTTTGTTGTCTCTAGCTTGTGCTGTAAATGTAAAATCTGTCATGTCTGTATTTCCTTGTTATATTAATACTATTACGAATTACCTGCCATTGTGCGACCCTAATCACAGGCGAGGTGAGTCTACCTTATTTGAGTTAAGATGTTAAGTGAGGCGGTAAAAAATTAAATTAAGCAACATCCGTGAACATAAGTGATACGGATTCTTTATTATTAATACGTCGAATAGCTTCAGAAAGCATGGTGGCCAAAGAAAGAGTTTTTATTTTTTGACATTTTTTGGCATTATCATGAAGTGGAATGGAGTTTGTGACGACGAGCTCTTCCAGGTCTGAATTTTCAATATTTTCAATGGCTTTTCCAGATAAAACAGGATGAACGCAATAAGCAGAAACGGCTTCAGCGCCTTGTGCTTTTAGAGCGGTTGATGCTTTACAAATTGTACCCGCTGTATCAATCGATGATTAAACAGTGACGTCCAGAAACATCACCAATAATATTCATTACTTCTGCTTCGTTGGCATTAGGGCGGCGTTTATCAATAATAGCCAAGTCTGTATTGAGTGCTTTTGCCATTGCGCGAGCTCTAACCACACCGCCGATGTCAGGTGAAATGACCATAGGGTTTTGAAGTCTAAGCCCTTTAATGTAGTCCAATAAAATAGGCGTACCATATACGTTATCAAGAGGAATGCTGAAAAAACCTTGAATTTGTTCTGCGTGAATATCAACGGTTAGCATGCGGTCTACACCTACACTGGTTAGCATGTCAGCGACCACGCGGGCAGAGATAGGAACACGTGAAGAGCGGACACGTCGATCTTGGCGTGCATAACCATAATAAGGCGTCACGGCGGTGATTCGACCCGCAGAAGAACGTTTTAAAGCATCCACCATGATAATTAATTCCATGATGTTGTCATTTGTTGGCGCACAGGTAGATTGGATGATGAAAACATCGCGCCCACGAACATTATCTAAAATTTCAACCTTGGTCTCGCCATCACTAAAGCTTCCAGTATTTGCTCTACCTACAACAACACCTAGTAGATCACCCACTTCATGAGTAAGT
>CAXBFV010000014.1:0-10569 GCA_963974985.1 uncultured Gammaproteobacteria bacterium
AGAACATTGAAATCAGACTGGATTATAACTTGGTTGTAAAAGATCAGTTCACCTCGCAAGCAGGTGCGTTGAAGGGCAGTTATTTGTTCTAGTTTTTTCTTTGTTTTTTCCGATATCTCTGCGTTGTGTCACAAAATGCAGTGCTCATTTACGAAATGTAAATTGTGTGCCTGACCTTTGAAAAACGCTTTGAGTAAAAGGGTTTGCATGTGTAGATAGTTTTATCTCGCGATTACATTTCTATTCTATACATGCAAATATTTGTAGATAAAAATACTTGGCATTTTTAATGTAAGACTCTTTCTTCCTCAAGATCATCTGGACTTTCAAATAAGACATTTTGCGCTAAGGCAATGCGCGTAAAGAAAGCAACGACATCTGTTTTAGCAATCTCTAGTCTAGGATCATTTTGTATATTGTTATCAATACATTCTAAGATGGCATGCGGTGAGCGCTTAATGTCATCAGAGGCGTCTTTAAATAATTGATAGAGCGATTCAACTTTATCTTGGAGTTCTTGAATATGAATAGCTTTGCAGTAGGGCATGTATTCTTTTGTTGGAAGTTGCACGGTGGCTTCAATAAAGTTCACCACAGTATTTTTATCTTTATCTAAACGGCAATTGATATTCACGCCGCCTGTGACATGAAAGAGGTCTAGAAAGGAGTTGTTAAGTTCTCGAACAGCAGCCATCTCTTGTTTAAAAGACTGGCTCATCCCTTGTTCAATATCTGTGTGGTTGGCAATATCTTGAGTCATATGGCGTTTATCTTATCTCTGTTCTATGGATTTAAAATGAGGGTGGTTTAAAAAATTTCAAGGTTTCTACGTGATTTTTTCAAACATGGCTTCATTGATCTCAGTCACCTGCATGCCAGAATTTCTTGCCGCTTGAATCGCGAGCTCACCATCTTCAAAGAAATGACAATCTTCAGGTTTTAGGCTGAGTAGGGCTGCAATTTGTTTATAGGCTTCAGGATCATCTTTAGCGGGGAAGTCATCGTCGGCGGTGATAATTTGCTGTGCATATTGTTTTAGATTTGTTACTTCAAGACTTTTGTGGACATTTTTAGCAGCCCCGCCAGAGAATACGATACAAGGATAAGTTTGGCTGTATTGTCTAAGAATATCAGCGATGGGAGTGATCTCCTCAACTTGATCCATGCTGTCATAAACCATTTTTTCTGTACTGGCGATAAAAGCAGGAATATCAATAGTAGCATTAAAAACGTGATTAAATTCGAGCATTATCTTCTCGGCTTTGACACCATTGCGTTTAATAAGAAACTCATAAGGAAACTCATGGCCGCTTTGCTTAAAGCTTGCTAGCCAAGCCTGATAGTAAATGGGCAGTGTATTTACAAGTGTCCCGTCACAGTCAAAAATAAGTGCTTTGATTTTAGGATCAAAAGTCATGTGAGTGGTCTTATGCGGAACATTTGTTGACGGGAAAACTTTTGGTGAAAGCTGTCTCTAAAACTGAAATAAGGTTTTTAGGGTCTTTGATGGGTGGCACCATATTATAATCGACACCAATATTATATT
The DNA here is from genome assembly GCA_963974985.1 of uncultured Gammaproteobacteria bacterium. Lineage (GTDB taxonomy): Bacteria > Pseudomonadota > Gammaproteobacteria > Francisellales > Francisellaceae > CAUZSH01. Next base: position 1,547 of record CAXBFV010000014.1, read on the forward strand.
TTGTAGCAAGTTCGTAAGTTAAACGCAGGGCTGAAAAATCTTCGATTGCAAACCCTACAGAATCAAAAATAGTGATTTCAGTGTCGTTTTCACGGGCGGATTTTTGACCGTTAACCACTTCCCAAAGTTCTGCATGGACAATCTTTTTAGCTTCTTTTTCGGTAAAGCGCTGAATTTCACCTTCAATAAAAGATTGTTCAAAAAACTCAACAATAACTTTGCTGCTCGGTAAAAGATTAATGTCGAGCTCTGTTTTACCAGGGCAGTCGCCACCCAAGCCGTTGATATGAGCACCAGGTTTTACCCATTCTTTACGCACAACGTCCACATGGTTTTTGCAAGCCGTACAGACAATGATAATGTCTGCATTAGTGACAGCGGCTTCACCTGAGGTGCAGCGCCTTAGAATAAGGCCAGAGTCTTGCATATTGGATTCAAATTTATCCATGGCTCTAGGGTCAGTGTCATAATATTGGATTGTCGTAATGTCTCTGACTAAGGTGTGTGCAAGTATTTGGAATTCACTTTGAGCGCCGGTACCAAGGAGTGCGACAATTTTAGAATCAGTGCGTGCAAAAAGATCAGTGGCCAGCGCTGAAGTGGCGGCAGTACGTAAGCCTGTTAAGGTGGTCATCTCACTAATCATTAATGGATAGCCATCTTCAACGCGAGAAAGTTGGCCCGTTGCAACCACAGTTTGTTTGCCGCTTTCTGGGTTTTTAGGATGACCGTTTACATATTTATAGGAGTATAAAGATTCATCACTGATGGGCATGAGTTCAATTACACCGCCGGGTACGTGTGAAGCAGGGCGCGGCATCTTGTCAAAGCTTTCCCATCGCGAGAAATCTGATTTTGTATATGAAATTAAATCAGATAAAAATTGTGTGAAGCCGTGCTTTTCAATCAAGGTTGCTAGCATTTCTACGGAAAGTAATTTAACCATTATTTTGTCCTGGGGTCGGTGATTTATGCATAAGAATTTTATAGTGTAAGGCTGAGGAAAGGAAGGAAAACTTTAGGGTGCTGATCTTTGGTTTAATGGGAAAAATTATTTTATCTAATTCAGTTCAAAACCTCGACTTTCTTTATTGCCTTTTTTGTCAATAGGCCAGCTATTAGCAGCAACACGACCTTTCATTTCGGGCAAAAAATACTTCAAACAAAAAACGGTGTTTTAAACTGGATCATGTAGTAGTATTTGCTTTTTAATAAAAATTAACCGAAAATTAAAGGATAACTACAAACGGTTTGTTTTATTAGTTATTTATTGGGACCTGTGTTCTGAGTCTCAAATTTGAAAAAATTATTTCTATAAGGTTCTTAATTTACTATGTCTGATCAAAAAGAGAATGGTGTTTCATACGACGAAGTTATTGGTAGTGCGCAAGCAATACTCAAAAAGGGTGAGCGCTATTCTATTGAAAAAATACAGGAAAACTTAGGCAAGGGTTCTCGAGCCCAAGTAGCCGAGATGCTTAAGAAATGGCAGATCAATAAGAACCAGAAGCATCGTAATAAAACTCAAGGCCAAAACAAGCAGCAAGGCCAGGGGCAAAATCAAGGCAAGCAGCAACAAGGTCGAAATCAAAACCAGCAACGACCGCGTCAACAACCGAAGAACACCAATACAAATAAGAATCAAAATCAACGAAAACAAGTTGATTATCATAATCTTCATCAAGACTTTACAGAGACCTATAGAAAAAAAGCGCCAAGTGAACCCTTTTCAGAAAAGCGTTTAGAAGCGGAAAGTACAGTGGTGAATGCTTTGTTTTGGGCTATTCATGAAGTTAAAAAGAAAAGAGCGGAAGCCCTGGAAGTCCACCAACAGAAAAATAGTGCTGTCATGTCGATGAGAATGAAAGTTGATAAAGATGTGATTCAGATTAAAAAAGAAGTGAGACAAAAATTAAATGTCTTGCAAGAGGAGTATGCGAAGACGAAAACATTGAGAGAACGTGCGCTGCTAGAGTTTAGAAATAATCAAAGTCAGGCGTAAAATTTTTTACTAGATCGTTTAATCGACTTTTATAACAGATGCTGAGATTATTTAGGAAGTAACACCCATAGTTTGCCTTTGCTGTTCATATGCCCTGCAACATATTCTGCATATTTTCCATGACCCCAATAAACATCCCCTCTGTTAGGGCCGCGAATGGCGCCACCCGTATCCTGAGCAACCATTAATTTTTGTAAAGCCTCAGTTTTTCCATCAGGGTCCTTATAAGTGGTATCGATCCAAATCGGTGTGCCGTAACGTGTGTAACGTTTATCTACGGCTAATGAAACTTTTGGCGTGAGTTCAATACCTTGTGCCCCGACTGGATCATTTTGAGAGAGCACTTTGAAAAATACAAATGAAGGGTCGTAGTTGAGAATTTTGTCGGCTTTTTTAGGATGCTCAAGCAGCCATTTTTTAATAGATTGCATATTAATGTTTTCACGCGGCAGTTCTTTTTGCTCTAAAAGTGCGCGCCCTATAGGTCGATAAGGGTGCCCATTTTGGCCGCTGTAACCTACAAGGATACTTTCCCCATTTGGGAAAAATATACGACCGGAGCCTTGAATTTGAAGGAAGGCCCTTTCTGTACGATTAGGTAGCCATGCGATGACATGTTCTTTTTTAATAAGGTTGCCCTCAGCAATTTCTTGACGAGAATGGAAAGGCACAAACTTCCCATTTTCCATCATGCCATATTTTTTTTTGCCTTGAGCAGTTTTTTTACGAATTAAATTTTTAGGGCGTTGATAGATGGGGACGGTGTATTTATCTGTCTTAATCAGGCTGCCTTCTATGGTTGGCTGGTAGTAGCCCGTAAAGTGGCCCGGGCTTTTCCCTGTCTCGCTTAGTTTATAAGGCGTGAAATTTTCTTCTATCAGCGCTCTGGCTTCAGCATTGGATTTTGGGTTTTGTTTAACAATTACTTTGCAAGATTTATCTAAAGCATGGAGCGCACCAATTTGATCTCCAGAATTCCACCCAGGCAAGCTTTTAAAAGTATAAGGTGTTTTATGTAGATAGCTTGCTGAGCAACCTTGAAGGGTGAGGAGTAAAACAGCAGAGAGAGAAAATAATTTATGCATAAGGAAGCATGAAGTAAAAGTATGGATAGCGACTATCATTGCTACTTGTTGCTAGATCGTCAAGTTGCTCAGAGACAATAGTTTTTTAAATTTTGTTAAAGAATATCCTTGAAATTTGATCTTGTGCCACAAGTTATTGAAACAGCTAATCTGAAACAATAAAAAAGGTAACGATCAATGTCAAAAGCAGAAGATGTAAAACTAGATGAAGTGACGGAAGAAATGGAAGTTGAGAATACTGAAGCAGATGGAAGCAATGAGGGTGGAAGTAGTGAGACATCCGAAGTGGAAAGCTTAGAGGAAAGTTCTGCTGAAGAATTGATTGCAAGAATTGAAGCATTGCAAAAGCGTTTGGATCAATCTGAAGCCTCTGAGCAAGAATCAAAAGATCAATATGTCCGTGCGCACGCTGAGATGGAAAATATTCGTCGTCGCTCAGAACGTGATGTATCTCATGCGCGTAAATTTGCATTAGAGCGTTTTGCTCAAGATCTTTTACCAATTGTGGACAGCATGGAAAAGGCAGTTGAAATCAAGAGTGAAGAGCCTGGGGCTATTGCAATTCAGGAAGGCATTGATTTGACTATTAAAATGTTTGTAGAGACAGTTTCAAAGTTTGGTTTAAAGCAAATTGATCCGGCAGGTGAAAAGTTTGATCCGAATCTTCACGAAGCAATGGTGATGCAGCCGAATCCAGACTTAGAGCCAAATACCGTAATGGATGTGTTTCAAAAAGGCTATGAGTTAAATGGACGAGTAGTAAGACCCGCTCGTGTAGTGGTTAGTAAGTAGATCTTTTGATTTTTAAAAATCTTTGACGCCGGGTAAGCATACAGAATTAAAAAGTAATTGATATTTGGAACTTGAAATTCATTTTTCAGTCCCAATCTTTTATAACAAGCAAATTGAAAACTTAAAAACAGAAAAACAAGTAGGAGAAATGAAATGGGTAGAATTATCGGAATTGACTTAGGAACCACAAACTCTTGTGTCGCTATTATGGATGGCAAGAAAGCAAAGGTCCTAGAAAATCATGAAGGGCAACGTACTACACCTTCAATCGTTGCATATGCAGACGGTGAAATTTTGGTGGGTCAGCCAGCAAAGCGTCAAGCAGTAACAAACCCTGAAAATACTATTTTTGCGGTTAAGCGTTTAATTGGTCGTACTTTTGACGGCAAGATTGTGCAAGATGATATTGTTAAAAAAGTACCTTATAAAGTGGTTAAAGCAGACAACGGCGATGCTTGGGTTCAAGTGGGCGATAAAAAATTAGCACCACCTCAAGTTTCTGCTGAAATCTTACGTAAAATGAAAAAAACAGCAGAAGATTATTTAGGTGAAGCCGTAACTGAAGCTGTGATTACCGTACCTGCGTACTTTAACGATGCTCAGCGTCAAGCAACTAAGGATGCAGGACGTATTGCTGGATTAGAAGTGAAACGTATTATTAACGAGCCAACAGCGGCAGCCCTTGCTTATGGTATGGACCAAAAGAAAGCAGAGCAAACAATCGTTGTTTATGACTTAGGTGGTGGTACGTTTGACGTTTCGATCATTGAGATTGCAAATGTTGATGGGGACAGTCAAATTGAAGTATTAGCAACAAATGGTGATACTTTCCTTGGTGGTGAAGATTTTGACTTAGCGTTAATGAATTATTTAATTAGCGAATTTAAGAAAGAGCATGGTGTTGATTTACATAATGATCCTTTGGCGTTACAGCGTGTTAGAGAAGCGGCTGAAAAAGCTAAGATTGAGCTTTCTTCTGCGCAACAAACCGATGTAAACCTACCTTATGTAACAGCAGACGCGTCAGGTCCTAAGCATTTAAATATTAAAATTACCCGTGCAAAATTTGAATCGCTTGTTGAAGATCTTGTGAAGCGCGCCATGATGTAAACCCAGATGAAGCAGTTGCAATGGGTGCAGCAATTCAAGGGGGTGTTTTATCCGGTGACGTGAAAGACGTTCTATTGTTAGATGTTTCTCCTCTTTCATTGGGTATTGAAACAATGGGTGGCGTGATGACAAAATTGATCGAGCGTAACACAACGATCCCAACGAAGAAGTCACAAACTTTTTCAACCGCTGAAGATAACCAGCCTGCAGTGACAATTCATGTTATGCAAGGTGAACGTGAAATGGCTTCTGCAAATAAATCATTAGGTCGTTTTGATTTATCAGATATTCCGCCATCACCACGTGGTATGCCACAAATTGAAGTGACATTTGACATTGATGCGAATGGTATCTTAAATGTGTCGGCTAAAGATAAAGCCACAGGTAAAGAGCAAAATATCGTAATCAAAGCATCAAGTGGTATCTCTGATGAAGAGATTGAAAAAATGGTACAAGATGCTGAAGTTAATGCCGATGCGGATAAAGCCTTCCATGAATTAACAGCTGCACGTAATGCGGGTGATTCTTTATTACATTCTGCTCGTAAATCTTTGACTGACTTGGGTGATAAAGTTACCGATGAAGAAAAAGAAAAGGTTGAAACCATGGCTGCAGAACTTGAAGAAGTGCTGAAGTCTGATGAGAAAGATGCAATCGAAGCAAAAACTAAAGCTTTAGAAGAAGCTTTTGCACCGATTGCTCAGAAAGCTTATCAAGATGCCCAAGCCCAAGCGGGTGAAGCTGGTGCTGAGCAACCTCAAGCTGAAGAAGCTACTTCAGACAAAAATGATGACGTTGTAGACGCTGAGTTTGAGGAAGTTAAAGAAGAAGTTAAGGAAGATGATAAGAAGTAATGCTTATCTGATTTTTTAAAATTACTTGAAAAATGCGGGGTTTCCCGCATTTTTTGTATATGAGATTTATTATTTCTATAAAGTAAAATTAATATTTGAGCTTTTTAAATAGGTAGTATAAAAATGGCTAAAGATTATTATGAAGTGCTAGGGGTTAGCAAAACAGCAAGTGAAGCTGAATTAAAGCGTTCATTTAGAAAGTTGGCAATGAAACATCATCCGGATCGAAATGCAGATAACACCAAAGTAGCAGAAGAAAAATTTAAAGAAATTAAAGAGGCCTATGAAATCTTAAGTGACGCACAGAAACGCGCGGCTTACGATCAGTTTGGTCATGCTGGTGTTGATCAAAACGCCGGTGGTGGTTTTGGAGGAGGCGCTGGTGCAGGAGGCTTTGGCGACTCTTTTGGAGATATCTTTGGGGATATCTTTGGTGGCGGCGGTGGCGGTGGCCAACGTCGTCAACAAGCTCAGAAAGGTTCTGACTTACGTTATACTTTAGACGTTTCTTTAGAAGAAGCGGTTCATGGTGTCACTAAAAAAATTAAAGTGCCGACAGCGGTAAAGTGTAATCCTTGTCATGGATCAGGTTCACGTTCTCAAGGTGGCAGTGCCGCTTGTACAACGTGTAATGGTGCCGGTGTGGTGCGTATGTCTCAGGGGCCATTTTCTGTTTTTCAACAAACCTGTCCTGCTTGTCATGGTGCGGGTCAAGTCATTAAAGACCCTTGTTATACCTGTCATGGACAAGGAAAAGTTCAAGATACTAAAACACTTTCTGTTAAAATTCCGGCAGGCGTGGATACGGGTGACCGCATTCGTCTTTCTGGAGAAGGTGAGGCGGGTGAAAGAGGGGCTTCTGCAGGAGATTTATATGTTCAGGTGCGCGTCAGAGAACATAAGATCTTTACCCGTGATGGTAATGATCTTTACTGTGAAGTGCCGATTAGTATGGTCGATGCGTGTTTGGGTGGAGAGCTCGAGGTTCCGACGATTAGTGGCCAAGTAAAGCTTAAAATACCAAATGAAACACAATCAGGTAAAATGTTTCGCTTGCGTGGTAAAGGTGTGAAACCTTTACGTGGTGGCGTGACAGGAGACCTTTTCTGTAAAGTGGCACTTGAAACACCTGTTAATTTAAATGCTGAACAAAAAGATTTGCTTAAGCAGTTAGGTGAATCTTTGAGTAAAGGTGATAAGCATAGCCCGCGTTCAAAGAGTTGGTTTGATAATGTGAAAACTTTCTTTGATGATATGAGAAGCTAATATTTTCAGCTGTTTACATGCTGTGAATTATAGAAGCCCGCATGAATGAAGATTCATGCGGGCTTTTTTTTGAAATTTTTTTGAGGACTATTGCTCTGTGTTTTTCTTAGTGCTGCTGAAAATAATAACAAAAATTATCCCTATAATGAGAACAAGGGCACCAATAGAAAACTTCATGCCTGGCATAATGCCTCTAATGAACCAGTCAAAAACGCCGCTATAAAGAATAGCAGTAAGTAATATGGGTGACACAATTCTAACTTGAGTGTATTTGAGGGCGTAGGTTAAACCAAATTGATACAAAACCCCAAAAATACCAACGAATAGCATTGCTAGCCAATTAACGCCAGATAAAGGTTGCCAATAATAAACCCCAGCTGCGAGCCCTAGTAGTGTGCAAAATAAGAAATAGTAAAACATCATTTGGTTTGGTGTGTTCTGTTTACCGACGACTCTTAATAAAACAGTTGCGACAGACGCAAATAGCCCAGCGGTAAGGCCAATTATCATGCTGGGTTGAATGACACCAGAAGAAGGGTCTATAATTATCCCAACGCCAATAAAACTAATAAATATACTGAAAATTACGGACTTTTTGGTTTTGGTTTTTGTGAGGATATAGAGAATAAGCGGCACAAATATAGGTGCGGTATTGATTAGAAGCATCGCATTTGCTGCAGGCATACTTTTCAATGTTTGAAAGAAGCACATCATTGCGATAAATCCAAAAATTGATCTAGCGAAGAGTCCCTTCATATTATTTACTCTAAAGCTGAAGTTTTTATCTTGAAGAACAAAGGGCAGTAGTACCAAGAAGCTGACAAAGAAGCGAGCAAATAAAATAAATCCATCAGGTACATCTTTGCCAACATACTTGACGCATTCGCCCATAGCAGAGAGTGAAATTGCGCCGAGTAACGCTAGTAGTATGCCTAAGATAGGCTTGTTGTGATGCGCGCTCATGATTATTTTTATAGCCTTTTTTGTTATAAGATGGGTGATTCTCTCATGCCGTGGGTACGAAAACCCTGAGTGGTATCATATCACCTAAAAAGAGTGTGGTGAAGTGTTGAAAAATTTATCGAGTGCGTTAATTACTCAAGTGACTGTTAGTGGCAAGAAGCTTTCTTGGTAGTTAATTTAGCTATTTAATGATTGTATTTTATATGTAAAAATATATTGGGCTTATATTTTAATATTTCAATGGTGTTTTAAAATATTTCTGAGCTGGCTTTAAGTGCTGGGATGCCCTCTTTTCACCCCAATTATTTCTTTTATTGGTGAGTATTTTTAAAGGCTCATGTATTTTATAAGCGGTGATAAATTTTAAAATTGAGAGCGGATTTTTATGAGATTACATGCACGTGTTGGTATTTTATGTTTAGGTCTTTCTGGCTTATTGTTTAGCGGTGCAAGTTTTGCGGTCTCTGTTGAGGCAAATAATTCCTTAGATATGTCGGTGAACCCACAAACAGGGCAGCCCAATGTGGTGTTTAAGTTAGCATCAATGCCGAGTTATGAACTGTCTATGCGCTATCAAATTAAATCTGTAAATAAAGGCAATCCTTACGCTGTTTCGGATAATTGGCTATATAATTTACCCTATATATCTATAGTAAATTATGGGCGCAACTCGACACTTGTAATGGGGGATGGAAGTAGAACTGAGATTTCTAATTTTGTTGATATTGGTGAGACCGCTGGAGAGCCTTATGAGAATCTGAACTCTTCTCCATTTAAATCAACTGTTACTGGAGAGAATGATTTTCGCTTAAATATTCCAGGCATTAAAAGTTTTGTCTTGGGAGTAAAAGATAAGTCATCTCAGGGTGCTTTAGATTATTTTTATGAGATACGAAATTTTTATCTTTTTAGTGCTCAAGGGGAGGTAATGACATTTTCTGGTCGTGAGGG
>CAXBFV010000015.1:0-10546 GCA_963974985.1 uncultured Gammaproteobacteria bacterium
GGCACCTTTTTTGATGAAGTTGACGGGATTTTTGGCGGCGCTCTTTTTTGTCTCAAGTCTTACGATGGGATATTTGAGCAAGCAGTATGTCGATGCTTCTAATACGTTGGCGGCGCCTATTCCGGAGAAGGTTCAGCCTAAAAAACCTGATTTAAATATTCCAAATAATGGTGTGGCTAAAACCGCGCCTTTGGTGAAAGCAGGTGATGTGAGCAAAGTAAATAATACAAGCGCTGTTCCCAGTATCCCTGAAAAATAAAAATATTATAAAATTGTATAGGTAAGAAGCATTCGGCTTCTTTTCTATATATAAATTTGCCGAAGTGGTGGAACTGGTAGACACGCTACCTTGAGGGGGTAGTGGCCAACGGTCGTGCGGGTTCGAGTCCCGCTTTCGGCACCATTTTAGAAAAGCGAAGTTTGTGAAGCAGGCTTCGCTTTTTTTACTTTTATGCTAGAATTTTTTAAATTGCTTTATATAATGATCGCGACTGTAAAAAGAGTTTCAGTTGGTGGCTAAGGGATTGAGGAAAAAGGAAATTCCATGTTGTATCAAAATTATTTGCCAATATTAATTTTTATTGTGTTTTCATTGGTGGTTGGCGTGGCGATCGCCTCTGCGGGAAAGATTGTTTCTATACTTGTTGGGACTAATAAGCCTAACGCAGAAAAGAATTCACCTTTTGAGTGTGGCTTTCCGGAGTTTGATGGTGCTCGGTTAAAGTTTGATGTGCGTTTTTATTTGGTTGCGATTTTATTCTTAGTTTTTGATTTAGAAATGGCGTTTTTATTTCCTTGGTCTGTGGTAATGACAAACGCTGCTGTAGGTTGGGCTGGGTTTACTGCAATGATGATTTTTCTTTTTGTGCTGACTATTGGTTTTGTGTATGAGTGGAAGAAAGGGGCCTTAGAATGGGAGTAGTAGACGGTGTAAACCCTAATAAAGGGTTTTTAATCACCAGCGCCGATTCAATGATAAATTGGGTGCGTACAGGTTCGTTATGGCCGATGACTTTTGGGTTAGCTTGTTGTGCGGTTGAAATGATGCAAGCAGGCGCTGCTAGGTATGATTTGGATCGTTTTGGAATTGTGTTTCGCCCAAGCCCAAGGCAATCTGATGTTTTGATTGTTGCGGGGACCTTATGTAATAAAATGGCGCCAGCAATAAGAAAAGCGTATGACCAGATGCCCGAACCTAAATGGGTGATCTCTATGGGCTCTTGTGCAAATGGAGGTGGGTACTATCATTACTCTTACTCTGTTGTGAGAGGGTGCGATCGAGTTGTGCCGGTAGATATTTATGTTCCAGGGTGTCCGCCAACGGCTGAAGCTTTGATTTATGGGATTATTCAATTACAGAATAAAATAAAACGCACAAACACAATTGCGCGCAGTTGATTGAGAGTGATAAGCATGTCTCCAGAAATTTTGAAAAAGAACCTAGAAAGCAAACTTTCATCTTTGATTAAAGGAATTACGATCGACTTTGATGAAATAAATCTTGTTGTTGAGCGAGACAATTTAGTTCAGCTTATGGAAAAATTAAAATCAGACTTTGCTTTTGAGCAGTTGATAGATGTTTCAGGGGTTGACTATAGCGCCTATGGTGAGACTGAGTGGGCAACGAGTTCTGCAACGGCGACTGGTTTTTCTAGAGGGCGTGAATCAGAAGGCGTTCCTGAGGCTAAGCTATCAGAGCGTTTTGGGGTTTCATATCATTTATTGAGCCTTAAAAACAATGTGCGTCTTCGTGTAAAAGTTAGAATTTCTGAAGCGGATATTGTTTTGCCAAGTGTGGTTGATGTTTGGGCTTCGGCTGACTGGCATGAGAGAGAGGTGTTTGATTTATTTGGTATTATTTTTGATGGTCATCCAGATTTGCGTAGAATTTTGACTGATTATGGTTTTGTGGGTCACCCTTTCCGTAAAGACTTTCCTGTTAGTGGGCATGTTGAAATGCGGTATGATGAAGAGAAAGGTCGAGTTGTTTATGGCCCGGTTGAGATTGATCCTAGAGTGAATGTGCCTAGAGTAATTAGGGATGATAATCGTTACAAGGCTGGGGTGTAATATGTCGGAATTTAAGAACTATACGATGAATTTTGGCCCAGTCCATCCTGCGGCACATGGAGTGTTGCGTCTTGTTTTGGAATTAGATGGCGAGGTTGTTGAGCGTGCTGATCCGCATATTGGGTTATTGCATCGCGGAACAGAAAAGCTTGCGGAGACAAAACCCTATAACCAAAGTATTGGCTACATGGATCGATTAGATTATGTTTCTATGATGTCTAATGAGCACGCTTATGTTTTGGCGATTGAAAAGTTATTAGGAATTGAGGTGCCGATTAGGGCGCAATATATTCGAGTAATGTTTGCGGAAATTACACGTATTTTAAATCATTTATTATGGGCGGCGGCTAACGGATTAGATTTGGGGGCGATGACGGTTTTTCTTTATGCTTTTCGTGAGCGTGAAGATTTGATGGATTGTTATGAAGCAGTGTCTGGGGCAAGGATGCATGCGGCTTATTTCAGGCCTGGAGGCGTTGCTAAAGAATTACCATTACAGATGCCTCAATACAAGCCTTCTCGTTTTAGAGGGAAAAGGGCCTGTAAAAAATTAAATAAAGCGCGTTCTGGTTCATTGTTGGATTTTGTTCAAGACTTCACGGAGCGTTTTCCTGCTTGTGTTGATGAGTATGAGAAGTTGCTGACAGATAATAGAATTTGGAAACAGCGAACAGTGGGTATTGGTGTAGTTTCTGAAGAGCGGGCATTGCAGCTAGGTTTTGGTGGTGCAATGTTGCGAGCAAGCGGCGTTGAATGGGATTTGCGGAAAAAGCAGCCCTATGAAGTATATGCTGATTTGGATTTTGATATTCCAGTTGGGGTGACGGGAGATTGTTATGATCGTTATCTTGTGAGAATGGCTGAAATGAGGGAAACCAATAAGATTATCCAGCAGTGTATTGTATGGTTAAAAGATAATGATGGCCCGGTAATGGCTGAAAGTTATAAAGTTTCTCCACCAGATAGAGAAACGATGAAGCATGATATGGAGGCATTGATCCATCATTTTAAATTATTTACTGAAGGTTATTGTGTGCCTGAGGGCGAAGTGTATGCGCCGGTTGAGCATCCGAAGGGGGAATTCGGGATTTATTTGATTTCTGATGGGGCAAATAAACCCTATCGTTTAAAAATTAGGGCGCCAGGTTTTGCGCATTTAAGTTCAATGAATGAGATGCTAAAAGGGCACATGCTTTCTGATGTGCCAGCAATTATTGCAACGCAAGATATTGTGTTTGGTGATGTGGATCGTTAAGAGGTTATAGATGTTAGCAGAGCAAGTTTTTTCTCAAAAAGTAATTGATCAGTTGGAGTTTTGGTTGGCAAAATATCCAAAAGATCAAAGGCAGTCTGCAGTTATTCCTGGCCTGCATATTTTGCAGGATGAAAACGATGGGTTTCTATCCACTGTGCTAATGGATCAGTTGGCTGATTATATTGGAATGCCAAAAATTGCTGTTTATGAAGTGGCAACTTTTTATAGCATGTATGATCTAGAAGTGGTTGGTAAAAATAAAATTAATGTATGTGATAATATTTCATGCGTGCTAAATGGTGCGAATGAAATTATAGAGCATATTTCAAGCCGCCTAAGTATCAAGCCTGGTGAGACAACAGAAGATGGTCGTATTACTTTGAAGCGTGTTGAATGCCAGGGTGCTTGTTGTGGTGCGCCGATGCTGGAAGTAAATCAAAAGTTTTATGAAAACTTGACGATTGAATCGGTTGATAAAATAATTGATAGTTTGGAGGCTTGATCATGTCGCATGGTATAAGTAAAGGTGATGTGTGTCTTCGAACAATAGGCGGAGATGATCCTTGGTCATTAGAGGCTTATCTTGCAGTGGGGGGGTATTCCTCATGGAAAAAGATTCTAGAAAATAGGATTCCACCAGAAGAAATTGTTAATGAACTTAAAGCCTCTGGTTTAAGAGGGCGTGGTGGTGCTGGATTCCCGACTGGTTTGAAGTGGAGCTTTATGCCGCGCAATCTCCCTGGTCAAAAATATGTGGTTTGCAATTCTGATGAAGGTGAGCCAGGAACATGTAAAGACAGAGAGATATTGCGCTATAACCCTCATCAGTTGATTGAAGGAATGGCGATTTGCGGCTATGTTACGGGTGCGACGGTAGGTTATAACTATATTCGTGGCGAGTTTTATGAACCGATTGCGCGTTGTGAACAGGCTTTAGTTGAAGCCAGAGAAGCGGGCTTGCTTGGAAAAAACCTTTTAGATTCAGGTGTTGATTTTGAATTACATGTGAGTATTGGTGCAGGCGCCTACATTTGTGGAGAAGAAACAGCTTTATTGAATTCTCTAGAGGGTAAAAAAGGCCAGCCGCGGTTTAAGCCTCCTTTTCCTGCAAACTTTGGTTTATATGGTCGCCCAACAAATATTAATAATACAGAGACCTTTGCTTCTGTTCCGCCTATTTTAGAGCATGGTGCGGAATGGTTTCAAAAATTTGGAACAGAAAAAAGTGGTGGGACTAAAATGTTCTGCGTGTCCGGGCATGTTAATAAGCCAGGTGTTTTTGAGGTAGGTCTTGGCTTGCCCTTTAAAGATCTATTGGAAATGGCAGGCGGTGTTGCAAAAGGCCGAAAAATTAAAGCGGTTATCCCTGGTGGGTCTTCATGCAAGATTTTGACAGGCGAAGAAATGTTAAAAGTAAATATGGATTATGAATCAATTGGTGCTGCAGGATCAATGCTTGGTTCTGGTGCTGTTGTGGTTTTGGATGAAACAACCTGTATGGTTAAAGTGTTAGCAAGGCTTGCTGAGTTTTATCATGAAGAGTCTTGTGGTCAGTGTACGCCTTGCCGTGAAGGTACAGGTTGGATGGCGCGAACATTGCATCGAATTATTCATGGTGAAGGGGTGATTGAAGACATAGATAATTTGGTTCGAGTTGCTTCAAACATTGAAGGGCAAACGATTTGTGGTTTGGGTGATGCAGCAGCTTGGCCAGTTCAAAGTTATATTCAAAAATTTAGACATGAGTTTGAGTATATGATTACGCATAAACGTAGTTTGACGGCCGCGGCATAATTAAAGGATAAGTTTTATGACTGAAGCGAAGACAGAAAAGAAATTAATGGTTGAGATTGACGGACGTGATTTTGAAGCAAAGCCTGGGCAGATGCTTATCCAGGTTGCAGATGCTAATGGTATTTACATTCCAAGATTTTGTTATCATAAAAAACTATCTATCGCTGCAAATTGTCGTATGTGTTTGGTTGATGTGGAAGGAGCAAGAAAGCCTTCTCCTGCTTGTGCAACCCCTATAATGGATGGGATGAAAGTTTTCACAAAGTCACCAAAGACGATTGCCTATCAAAAATCTGTAATGGAGTTCTTATTAATTAATCACCCTTTAGATTGCCCTATTTGTGATCAAGGTGGTGAGTGTGAGCTTCAAGACATTGCAATGGGGTATGGGGACGACGTGTCTCACTTTTCAGAAGGAAAGCGTGTTGTTCCAAATCCAGAACTAGGAAGTTTAGTTTCTACTGATATGACGCGTTGTATTCAGTGTACGCGCTGTGTGCGCTTTGGGCAGGAAATTGCAGGAATTAGAGAGCTGGGCATGGTTGATCGTGGTGATCAGGCCAAAATTAGTACTTATGTTGAAAAATCTTTAGATTCTGAGCTTTCTGGGAATATTATTGATGTGTGTCCTGTGGGTGCGTTAACATCAAAACCTTACCGTTATACAGCGAGAGCTTGGGAGCTTCAGCAAAAGCCAACTATTTCTCCTCATGACGGATTAGGCTCAAACATGTATGCGCATGTTCGTCGAGATGAAGTGATGAGAGTTGTGCCAAAAGAAAATGAACAGCTGAATGAAGTTTGGTTGTCAGATCGCGATAGATTTTCTTATTTAGGATTGAAGTCTTCAGACCGTGTAGAGTCACCTATGATTAAGAAAAATGATCAATGGTCTGAAGTGAGCTGGGAAGAGGCAATTTATTTTGTAAAAACAGCTGTGCAGGTAACGAGTGAGAAGCAGGGTGCTAATAAAATTGGAGCGCTAGCTTCGGAAAGTTCAACAGTGGAAGAGCTTTATTTATTACAAAAATTCATGCGTGATCTAGGATCTAATAATATTGATACAAGATTAAAGCAGTTAGACTTTGGTTGTGATGTTTCTGCGGGCTCTGGTTTGGACTGCTCAGTTGAAGAAATAGAGGCTGCTGATGCAATTCTGCTTTTTGGGTCTCATTTGCAAAAAGAAAGCCCTCTTTTAAATGTGCGTGTTAAAAAAGCATCTGATGCGGGTGCTAAAGTAATTGCAATTAATAGTTTTGCAAATCAGTCAAACTATCAGGCTGATGAACATGTTTATGAAACAGGTGAATTACTTCATGTGATGGCAGCATTGGTTAAGGCTGTTAAACAGAGAGTCTCTGTTGAGGTTCCTTTCGAAAAGGCTCTAAATTCACTTCTTGAGTCAGTTGTGGTTAATGCTGAGATTGAAAAAGTAGCAAGGGCGCTAATAGATGCAGAGAATCCTGTGTTTGTCGTGGGTTCTAAAATGGTTTCTCATGTCGATTTCACTAAAGTGTTTGCTTTAATGAAGGCTTTAAAGGCTTTGTTGCCTATTAAGGGCGGTATATTAAGCTATGGTGCGAACGCTAGAGGTGCAGAGATTGTGGGTGCCTTGCCTTATCAGGGCGCAAAAGGTGCAGCCTTAGCTGAGAAAGGTCTTGATGTTGAAGGCATGTTGACTAAGAGTTCAATAGAGTTAATGTTCTTATTAAACGTCGAGCCTGAACTAGACAGTGTTTTTGGTTCAAGTGCTTTTGAGAATTTAAAAAATATAGATATCGTTGTTGCGTTATCACCATTTGCAAATGAAGCGATGCTTGGGTATGCAGACATTATATTGCCGATATGTACCTATGCTGAAAACTCAGGGACCTATGTTAATTTTAGCGGCCAACATCAATCCTTTAAACCTGTGGCAAAACCTTTTAAAGAAGCAAAGCCTGTTTGGAAAGTAATAAGGGTGCTGGGTAATTTCTTAGAGTTAGATGGTTATGATTTCACCTCTACAGAAGATGTATTGTTAGAAATCGATAATTTAGAAAAACATGAAAATAGCATTGACATTGCTAAAATATTACCAAAAAAGTTATCACCTATCACAAAAGGCTTGAGGCTTGAAAATCAATTATCACTTTATGGTGTCGATAATATTGTTCGTAGGTCAAAGGCCTTAACGGCAACAAAGGACCATCAGTTGCAAAGCCAAGTTGTATTGTCTAAAGTTTTGGCGGATCAAATGGAGGTCGCGGCAGGTGATACGATTGGGCTAAAATTTGATGAGCAAGAAATTAAAGTTGAAATTGACGTGCGCTTAAATATTGCTGAGCGTACTATTCTGGTGCCTTTTGGTTTCGCGGGCGTTAATATTTTTTCGAATAAAGTGCAGTTAACAAAATTAGAAGAGGCGGTTAACTAATGGATGAGCTGAGACACGTCATTTGGATTATTCTTCAGATATTATTATTGTTTGTCCCGTTATTACTTGTGGTTGCGTATTACACTTATGCAGAGCGTAAAGTAATAGGGTATATGCAAAACAGGATTGGACCTAATCGGGTAGGTGCTTTTGGGTTGTTGCAGCCTATTGTGGATGGGGTTAAGCTGTTGCTCAAAGAGGTGATTACACCTTCTAAGTCCAGTCGTTATTTATTTGTTGTGGCGCCAATTATGGCATTTTCGCCTGCGATTGCGGCTTGGGCTGTGATTCCTTTTAGTAATGGCTTGGTTATTTCAAATGCAAATGCTGGAATGCTCTATCTTTTTGCAATGACCTCTATGGCAGTTTATGGTGTAATCATTGCAGGGTGGGCTTCAAATTCTAAATATGCAATGTTTGGTGCTTTAAGAGCGGCAGCTCAAGTTGTGTCTTATGAGCTTCCAATGGGCTTTTGTATCGTTGGGGTCTTGATTGGTGCCGGCAGTTTGAATTTGTCACATATTGTTGAGGCACAAAGTGGTAGTATGCTCCACTGGTATTGGGTGCCGATGTTTCCATTATTTGTAATTTATATTATTTCAGGTATTGCGGAAACGAATCGAGCGCCTTTTGATGTGGTTGAGGGGGAATCTGAGATTGTTGCAGGTCATCATGTTGAATATTCAGGGATGCGATTTGCTTTGTTCTTCTTGGGTGAATACGCAAATATGATTCTAATCAGTGCTTTAATCACCATTTTGTTTGTAGGTGGTTGGTTGTCTCCTTTTCAAGGGCTGCCTAGTGTGCAGCAGTATTTAAATTGGGTGCCGGGAATTATTTGGTTCTTTTTAAAGACTGGTTTTTTCATGTTTCTTTATCTGTGGGTGAGAGCTACCTTCCCAAGATACCGTTATGATCAAATTATGCGATTAGGTTGGAAAATTTTAATTCCTTTAACATTGGTTTGGGTGATTGTAGTTGCCTTCATGGTTAAGTTACAATTAGGCCCTTGGTGGTAAGGAGAGTGGCAAATGTTTAAAACAATCAAGCATGTATTAAAAACGTTTTTATTATGGGAACTGTTAATAGGTTTATCTATAACACTTAAGTATTTCTTTAAACCCAAAATCACAGTTCAGTACCCAGATGAGAAAACGCCACAATCAAATAGATTTCGAGGGCTGCATGCGTTAAGACGTTATGAAAATGGCGAAGAGCGTTGCATTGCGTGTAAGCTATGTGAAGCGGTTTGTCCAGCAATGGCGATTACCATTGAAGCTGAGCCAAGAGATGATGGTTCGCGTAGAACTACAAAATATGAAATTGATTTATTTAAGTGCATTTTTTGTGGGTTCTGTGAAGAATCTTGCCCAGTGGATTCAATTGTGGAAACACGTGTATTTGAATATCACTTTGAGAACCGAGGTGAAAATATTATGACAAAGGCTAAACTATTAGCGATTGGTGATAAATATGAAGATGAAATCGCGGCAGATCGTGCATTAGATGCACGTTTTTCGGCATAAAGGGGTAGGAAATGACAGTTGAAGTTTTATTTTATATCTTCTCAGCTATCGCGATTATTGGCGCTTTATTGGTTATTACTTCTGGAAACCCTGTGCGTGCTGTTTTGTGTAAGGTCTTGGCCTTTGTTGCGGGTGCGGGTGTGTGGATGACAATGCAGGCGGAATATCTTTCATTGCTACTAATAGTGGTATATGTGGGTGCAGTATTGGTTATGTTCTTATTTGTTGTGATGATGCTAGATATTGATGTGGAAGCAAAGAGAGCTGCTTTTGTTCGTTACTGGTGGGCCGTAGTTCCCGCAATTTGTCTTTTTGCTGGATTATTAATTTGGGCAATATTGGGTTCTGGTGTTTTTGAAGGTAAGCAGTTTGCCGCATTGGCTGTTGCGTCGGCCTCGCAAAATGATATTAAGACTCTTGGGCTTTCGATGTTTACAGATTATTTGTATCCTTTTGAATTGTCAGCCATGGTTCTACTTGCCGCTATGATATCAGCTATTACATTGGCATTCAGAGGCAAAAGGCAAGGAAATAAAGCTATCTCGGCATCGAAACAAATTTCTGTTAAAGCAAAAGACCGCATTAGAATAGTAAAAATGGATGCAGTTCAAAAGCCAACGAAGAGTGAGAAAAAAGATGACTAGTATCCCTATTCCAATTACAAATTATTTGATATTTGGTGCGATTATTTTTGTCATAAGTTTGGCAGGGGTTGTGCTAAATCGAAAAAACTTATTGGTGCTTTTAATGTCAATAGAATTAATGTTGTTGGCAGTAAACACAAATTTCATTGCATTTTCAAAATACCTGGGTAGTTCGACTGGTGAAGTATTTGTGTTTTTTATATTAACTGTGGCTGCTGCAGAAGCTGCTATTGGTTTGGCGATAGTTGTAGCTTTATTTAGAGTTAAAAAAGGTATTAATGTAAATGAACTTAATGAGTTGAAGGGTTAGTAATGGATATAAAAATTATACTTTCAATCATAATTTTAGCGCCGCTTTTAGGGAGTATTCTTTCAGGGTTCTTCACGAAGAGTATTAGTAAAGGAGCTGTAAATTGGATTACAATTTCTTTGATGACTTTATCTTTTGCGCTTTCTTGTTGGGTGGCCTATCAAGTATTGTTTTTAGGTAAAACATATAATTTTAACTTCTATCATTGGGGTATTGTTAATACATTGCATTTTTCAATTGGCGTGATGATAGACCAAATTACGGTCTTCATGATGTTGGTTGTAACTTTCGTTGCAACGCTTGTGCATGTCTATTCTATGGGCTATATGGCGAATGATTCTGGGTATGCTAGATTCTTTAGCTATATTTCAGGCTTCACCTTTATGATGTTATGCCTAGTTATGGGTAATAATTTTTTAATGCTTTTCTTTGGATGGGAGGGTGTTGGCTTATTCTCTTATTTATTGATTGGTTTTTGGTTTGATAAGGATACTGCAAATAGAGCAAGCTTTAAGGCATTTATTGCAAATA
>CAXBFV010000016.1:0-10418 GCA_963974985.1 uncultured Gammaproteobacteria bacterium
AACGGTAGGGTAGGCTTCTATAAGTTGTTCGCGAGTTTGGCCCGCTGGCATGATATAAACTTTGTTTTTAGGAATATCATGTAGAGATAGAAATTCTTTTATCTCATTGAGGGTTTCTTGAGCGCCATCCCACACTGGTTTAATTTGATAGTCATGGTGATAAGCTAACATCTGCTTAATGGCATCATGATTTAGGCGAAACTTTTCATGTTGTTGAATAAACTTGTCATCCACTGTTTTTTCTAGAGGGGTCTTAATCCCTAACTCTGGAATAGAATTTGAAAATTTTGGACTGAGACTAATAAAATCGAGCGGATAATCTGTTTTGATGAAATGTGAACCTTCAGTTTCTAAGGTCACGAACATTTTATGTTTGTGTGCAAAATGAGATATTTCATTGAGTAGGGCGGGGTGCATGGTGGGCGCACCACCAGTTACCATAATTTCTTTAATATGAGGG
Source organism: uncultured Gammaproteobacteria bacterium (assembly GCA_963974985.1). Lineage (GTDB taxonomy): Bacteria > Pseudomonadota > Gammaproteobacteria > Francisellales > Francisellaceae > CAUZSH01. Next base: position 461 of record CAXBFV010000016.1, read on the forward strand.
TGTTGCTCTGTCAGCGCTACAAAATCATTAAAAGTGTATTTTCCTTTATCCGCATGAATGCTCGAATACCAGGTATCACACCAGCCGCCAGCACCAAAATGACAGCGATGTGTGCAACCTGTGGTTCTCAGTGCAAAAATTGGGCGACCTTCAAATTGTCCTTCACCTTGGAGGCAGGAATACATTTCAATAACGGGAAGTGTTTTGTCATAGTCTTGGATGCGTGCCTTCATGTGTTTTAATTTATCTCGCAGGATGCAGCATTTTTATCATGTTCAAATACATCTACTTTATTAAGCTGTACGCGTCCGTTAGAAAATTCAGTGACTAGTGTGCCGACTTTTTGAAGTACAAACTCAGCCATTTTCTCACAGCTTTGTTGGGGGATGACTCTTAATTGAAGAACGCCTTCTGCTTCTAGGGACTTGAATTTATCAAAGTGAGGGTCATCTTCTGCAATAATGGTCGTATGGTCAAACATATAGCTAAACCAATCTTTGGCGGTCATGCCGTCAATTTTATAGTCTGGATTTTTAAGCCAACCAAAATCCCACACCCAATTATAAGTATCTAAATCTTCTGTTTGAAAATGAAGTTTAAATGAAATGGCATAGCCGTGTAAAAAATGGCAATGGCTGTGAGTCGCCTGCCACTGACGGAAACAGATGGAAAAACCATCTAAAACTTTTTCAACGCGATAGATCATACAAATTAATTTTAGGCTTGAAATTGGCAAGATTCTAACATGGCTTGCATTATAAATCTAAACCATGATGAAAATAATCTTTATGTCGGCACTTAGAAGGTGACCTTTAGTGTCTTTGTTGCTAATCTTTGTAGAATCAATGGAGTGCTTGATTTAAATGGGTTTTTAAACACGACGTAATGCTAGGTAAACATTTTCAAAATATTATGCTTTCTTGTCTTTGTACGGTAGGAAATTCTCTTTTGTTATTGGGGCTGAATATTCTTTTAGCGCGTAACTTAACTTTGGGTAGCTACAGCTTGCTGGCGACTGCAATAGCAATTGCAACAATTTTTGATACGGTTTTCACTTTTGGTTTAAATAAGCTAACATCAATCGTTATTCCTCAATACTTAGGAAGTAATCCCTCAAAGGTTAAAAGTTTTATTTTTGATGGGTATATCATTATACTGGGTGTTTTTATTCTGGTTTCATTCCCTTTAATTTATCTGATGTTTACTTATGCAGAGCAGCCTTTACTAAGGGTTATATGTATTGGTTTACTTATTTCCCCTTTGACGGCAATGGTGAAATTTTCTAGTTCTATTTTGATTGCTAAACAGGTTGTCTGGAAAGGGATGCTGTTAAATGAAATTTTGGCTTTATTGGGAACGCTTTTAGCCGTCCTTGCTTGGATGTTTATTGGGTTGCCGCTTGATGTGTATAGTTATTTTATTGCGCTGGCGCTGGCAAGTTTAATGACTTTGTTTTTGTGCGTGAAAGAAATTCAAAAAGCTTATCCTGTTAAATTATGGGAAAAGAAATACAAAAAAAATATGACACATTGGTTTAGGTCTGGTTTCCCGATGATGTACAGTACCTTTACATTATTGCTTGCAAACAATATTGGTACGATTGTTTTAAAGTTTTTTGGGGGTGCAAATGGTTTTATAGCAGGTCTTTTTGTTGCTATTTATATGATTTCTCACATGGTGGTGGGGTTGCAGGTGAGTTTAGATAAAATGTTTATTCCCAAGATAAGTGAAAGATATGGTAAAAAAGATTGGTCAGGTTTTAATAAGGTACTGAAGCAGCGAATGTTTGCTTCTATTTTAATGTATATATTTTTCTTTTTTATAATTGTTTCGTTTGGGAAATATTTCTTGTCTTTGTTTGGTGATGAGTTTGTTGCGACTTATGTTGAATTGTTATTGCTTTCGGTTGTGTTTATGACAGGTAGTTTTTTAAACATCAATGCTTCATTATTAATTTTACTTAAAGAAGGGAAACGAATTATCTATATTCAAAATATTTCAGCTATATTTGCAGTGTCGTTAGCAGTTATTTTAGTTTTGTTTATTGGAATATATGGTGTTCTGATTGCAGTTTTTGTAAGCAAAACAGTTGTTCCTTTGTATAATTCCTTATACTTGCATAGGAGATATGGGATTTCAATTTTTGGTTTTCCTGCTAAAACACAAAGTCGTGGAGTATTCAAATTAAAAGGCATATAAAAAATTTAGTACTTGGTGGTACAGTCTTGCTCTTCTTGTCTGGCTGTAGTTCTTTTTATTATAAGACTAATTCATATAACTTGGTTGAGGATAAAGCACTTTTTAAAGTGGATTTATATGCTCAGCATTTAAATGATTATAAACATTCAGTTTCATGTATTGACGGCGTGCCATTTTATCCGCCAGGAAACTCCAAGGAAGGGAAAGATGAAACAACTTTCAATCAATATATTGAAAATACATTAATTGAAAAGTTAAAGCGGGTTGGTCAGTATGATCCGCAGTCTGATTTGACACTTTTTATTGCGGTAAAATCATTAGACTTTTCACTTATCCATTCAAGGTGGTATATTAGTTTATATGTTGGAGTGCCTGAGCTGGGAATTAAAGATTTAGTTGTAACAAAAGAGATGCCCTTTGATCGTGATGTTTTTAATTTAATTAAAAGCTGTGAGAATGCACAAAATGTGTTGCCTGAGGGGATGCAAAAAACTATTAACCAAGTAATAACCGATGTGAATAACCATAAATCAGAGGATAAGTTTTTTAATAAAAGTTTATAGTAAATAATCAGTTAAGTTTTAATAAAGTTATTTTAGTAACAAGAAATAAAATGCAACTTAAAGGAAATTAATATGTTTAGAAAAAAAATATGTATAGTGATGATGGGAAGTGCTTTATTGACACAAATTTCATTGGCGAGTGCATTGCCGGAAACTTATATTTATATGCCGGCACCTTCAACAAGTTATCAAGCTGCAGCTCCGATCAGTTATGCGAATGGTGCTGTTTTTTCTTATTCGGCTTGCTCAAGATCAGGTTCTATAGGTAAGTATACTTATAATTGTCAGGTCCCAGTAATCGCTCAAGGTGGACAAGGAAGATGGAATTTAAGCGAAACGCAAGTGCAGGTCTCACCAGGAGTGTATGCACCATGTACGGGGGCTCCAAACTTATTGCAAAACACGTCAGTATTAAAAGAAAATTGTCCTTTAGCTCAAGCTTTTCAATATAACTCGGCCTATCCTTATGCAAAGCTTGTTACCAGTGAATTTCAAAAAGAAACGGTAACGTGCTATGTTAAAATTAATCCTAGTGCAGCAGCTGGAGATCCATTGTATAGCTTAGTTGAAAGTCCTTTAGGCTCAATTGCTCCAATTTGTAGTCAATTTTATGCAGGCCCGCCGGTCCCAACGAGTAAAGGGCAGGTTACGTTGCCAATTGGTAATAGTGGTGGAGTTGTCGGCGCAGGGACAGTTAAAAAAACTATTAATATTACTCCAGCAGTTCCTCCAGCACACGCTGCAGCAACCTACCAGGGGCTTAGCACCGGTTTGGTTGCTATGGTAGATAAGACCTCAAGTGGCAACATGCTATTTAGAGGGAATATGCCCTTAACGTGGGCAGAAACACCTACTTTAAGTGACATGTCGTCAGGCCAAAAAGTTGACTTCCAGGGTTTATTTGAAACTTTTTCAAAACGCTATCAGGCTCAAACTGGAGCTGCTATGCCTTCATTGTCTGGATATACATTTATAGATGTTTCTTTGATTGGTAATGATTATTCTACTCAAGGCTGCCAAGGATCTCATTGTGGTGAGGGGGCTGCTCTTTATAGAGAATATTTGTCCTTTTATAATGATGAGACATATCCGACTTGCCTAACGGCTAGCGATCCTTATTGTTCGTTAACTTCAGGAACAGGAACGCCAACTTTTCCTTTGTCGCCAAATAAAATTTTTCCAGCCTATCCAATTATGGTTAATGGGGTAGCTATTAATGCTGAATTGTCATGGCAACCTGTTTTGAGTTTTGCGACACCGACCTATCCAAGTTTGGGTGGTGCGGCGAATATGTCTGCGGTCTTAACTCAATATGCGCCCCAATATGAGGTGCAGACCTCAGAAAGTGGGCAGCCAGTAGTGGGTTCATTTAAAAATTTAGAGCAAGTAGTGAGTTATGTGAAAGGCTTGATGGATGGGGACAGTAAAGTCATTGTTTATATTCATTGTATGAATGGGGATGACCGAACTTCCCTGGTTTCAACTGCTTATTTGTTAGATCAGTATCAAGGAAGTAATGGCATTACCTTAGCAAAGGCTGCTGATTATGGGACAACAGTTTTAAGCAACCCATTTGGTGGAGTAAATAAAGCAACAACACCTTTGAAGCCTGCTTATGCTAATGCAGCGCAGTATTATTGTGGCTATTTACAAAAGAAAACTGGAAAATCTTTTGAGTGTGGTGTTTCACCAACGACAACTGCACTTCAGTCTAAATGGGCTTGGCAATCACAGGCGTTTTAAAGAATAACTTATTCTATGAGCATTATTGAAGATTTAGCCAAACAGCACCTTGGCCAACAAAATCAATATATTGACCAGTGATTCATCATTGTTGGTTAAAATCCCACGTATTTATAATCGTGAGACTTATGATATTGATGAGCAAAATTTACCTTTTGTGGGTACAGATGTCTGGCATGCTTATGAAGTCTCAGCGTTGACTCAAAAAGGGTTGCCTGTTAGCGGCATGCTGAAGATTATTGTGCCGGCCAATTCAGAATGTATTGTTGAATCAAAAAGCTTAAAACTCTATTTAAATTCTTTTAATATGACGAAGCTTGGGAATACAGGGAAAGAATGCACTCAAGGTCTCGAGCAAAAAATAAAACTAGATTTATCTCAATTGCTTGAAGCGGATATTCAATGCCAATTTTATAAATCACTATCGAAAATACAAAGTGTCCAAGACGGCTATGACCTACTCTCCAACAAAGTTAATCTAGATGAAGTTGATTTTGCTTTGGGAAAAAATAATTTAAAGATTCAAGCTCAAGTAAAAGAAAGCCAATGTATCAAAATTCAAAGTGATTTGTTACGCAGCAACTGTCGGGTGACAAATCAACCGGATTGGGGTGATGTGTTAATTCATATGGAAGGCAACAATCTTCCAGATTATGCCTCGATTGCACAATATATTGTGAGTCATCGTAAACTAAACCATTTCCATGAAGAAGTATGCGAAATGATGTATACCCATTTCATGGAAGTTTATCAGCCAGCTGAACTCATGATTATTTGTCTTTATACGCGTAGAGGCGGGATTGATATTAATCCAGTGCGCGCTAGCTCAGAGCATCTAATTCCAAAAAGTTTCATATCGACAGCTTTGATGTGCCAAAGAACAATTAGACAGTAGGATATAAAAGGATGAAGCAAAATATAAAAAATGCAGTGATTTCACTTTCAGGTGGAATGGATTCCTCTTCTTTATTACTTCGGCTTTTAACAGATAACTATAGCGTAACAGCGCTCGCGTTTGATTACGGGCAAAAGCATAAAGTGGAACTAGAGTGTGCAAAGTCTTTATGTGGTTTTCTATGTGAAAAAGGTTATCAGGTAGATTTTCATATTATTGAATTAAAGGGGCTTTCGGCATTACTTAACTCAACTTTAGTGGAAGGAGGAGAAGAGGTGCCAGAAGGACATTATGAAGAAGATACCATGAAAGAAACCTTCGTCCCAAATCGCAATAAAATATTTAGTTCACTTATTCAAGCATCAGCACTTTCTATTGCAATGAAAACAAATGAGACGGTGAAAATAGCAATGGGTATCCATGCAGGTGATCATGCAATTTATCCAGATTGTCGACAATCCTTCAGGGATAAAGATTATGAAGCTTTCTTAGAAGGAAATTGGGAGGCTGAAAAAGTAGTTTATTACACGCCATATTTACACCTTACCAAGGCAGAGGTATTAAAAGACGGGATCGAAGCTTGTCAGCAACTAGCGTTAGGTTATAGAGATATTTATAGTCGAACCAATACTTCCTATAAGCCACTTCAAATAAATGGGAAATGGTATAGTGATTTTAAGTCCTCTTCCTCTGTAGAGAGAGTGGAAGCTTTTATGGCTTTAGATTTAGAAGATCCAGTGGCTTATGCCGATGAAGCGGGCCCTCAAGAATGGAATGTGGTTTGTCAGCATGTCGGCTTGGTAATTAAAGCATATTCAAAATAATTTAAAATACTCAGGTGTAAGTATTCCATCTAGCTTTATATCCCAAGGTTCAGTTGGGCAATTTCCTATACGTTGAAAACCATATGCCAATCCAATGAACGTTGATATTTTATGGACTGAATTAAACCTAAAAGAAGTATCATAAAATCCGCCTCCCATACCAAGTCGATTTCCTTGATGGTCAAAGGCCACTAAGGGCATCATGACAATATCAAGTTCCCAAGGGGCAATAATTTTTCTAGAGTCAAAAATAGGTTCTTTTATGTGATATTTATTAAGACAAGTTTGTGTGCTGGAAGCGTATTCCTGAAACCATAAAGTGCGTTTTAAAATAGGATGGAGTATAGGTACATAAAGTTTTATATTTTTACTTAATAGCGCGTCAATGAGTGGGGCAGTTGAAAGCTCATCTTCAGTGGATAAATAAATGCCAACGTTTTGAGAGGTATTTAGTTTTAGTTTAGAAAGGTGAGTAAGTATTTGTTCACTAAATATTTTCTTATTTAAGCTTGATAACGCTTGGCGTTTTTTTCTTAATTGAATCCGGAGATCATTTTTCACAATGGATCCCCCAATTAGAGCTACCCGTAATTACCGCTGTCCTCAGGGCTCTTGAACCCTCAAGAACCAAGTGGGAGTTTCGTCTGTCCTTCGAGCTTCTCGTAAACGAGCCTGCATACCCAGATAGAGTTTAACTTCCGATAATGTGTTTATCGGCTCAAGGCTGATAGACTGGCCTGTAAAACAGGTAGCAAACCACAAAAATCTATATTAATAATCATAAAGTAGAGTGCCCTATAAAATCAAGGAAGGCATTGAAAAAATAAGTTTTTGATTCTGTATAGGGCTGAGCAGTGTTAGCATATGGATATTAAAAGACGATAGAGAATCAGATTATGTCTGAACGTGTTCAACCTACTTTCGATGAAGTGGCTTCAGCCCTTCAAAACCTTAAAGCGCTCTCTGAGCCTGCTGAAGCACACGCGTTATTATGCGCACTTTTTAGTGCTGGCGCCGATGTGCGTCTGCATGCCTGGATTGATTCCATGCTGTCTGGTTATGTCGAAGAGGGGGATATCAAAGCCCAAGAAGCTTTTGATGTGCTTGAGAAATTATTTAATTCCACGCATGAGCAATATCATTCGGGTTATTTTGACTTAGAGTTATTATTACCTGGTGAAGAGGCGCCTTTTTATATGCGAATTGGAGCCTTAGCTATGTGGTGTCAGGGTTTTATTTCAGGCCTGGGCTTGATTGGTGTAGATTTTTCTGCCCATAAAAATAATGATATTTCTGAAGCTATTGAGGATTTATCCAAAATGTCTCGATTGCAATATGATTGTGAAGAGGAAGGTAATGAAGGGGATGAAAAAGCCTTTTTTGAATTAGTTGAGTATACGAAAGTTGCAGCACTCTTATTGCATAATGAATTTGCAGTTAAAGTTGAGTCGAGTGACGAAGCATAAGAGAAACTTTTCATGACTGAAGACACTTTGCATTATGATGCCGTTGTTGTTGGAGGAGGGCTTGTAGGCCAACTTCTAGCATTGGTTTTGGCAAAAGAAAATAATACTGTTGCAATGATTGAGCAACGAGCATTGCCATCAAAATACACAGATGATTTTGACAATCGGGGTATTGCTTTGGCTTATCCTTCTTTATGCATGCTAAATACCTTAGGGCTGTGGCAGAAGCTTTCATCTTATGCGACGGCCATTCATCGTGTTCATGTTTCAAATAAAGGCAGTTTACCTCAGGTTAATTTGAATCGTGAAGGGCTCCCAGGTTTGGGGGCTGTCGTTGAAACCCCTCATTTATTAACAGTGTTATCGGAAGCAGTATCCAAAAGCAAAATTGAAGTCATTGCGCCTGCTGAAGTATTAGGGCTTGAAGACCATGGATATGGTAAAAAACTACGAATTAAAAAAGACGGGCTAGAAAATGATATTGTTGCCAAACTTCTCTGTGCCTGTGATGGTGCGCAATCTATGATTCGCGGCGAGTTAGATATTTCAACAGAGCACACGGATTATAAACAATCAGCCTTAACGTTTAATGTAGGGTTGAAGCGAGGGCATCATAATATTGCCTATGAACGTTTTATCAATAATGGCGTGATGGCGATGCTTCCTATTACACAGGATAGAAGTGCTTGCGTGTGGACGATGTCTCCAAGTGATGCGGAACAAAATATAAAATTGAGTGATGCTGAATTACTCAAACAAGTGCAGGCTACTTTTGGCTATCGCTTGGGGCGATTTACTCAGTTAGGTAAACGTCATGTTTTCCCTTTGCATTTGATTAGAGCGAAGCAGCTCTACAAAGAGAATGTGTTGCTTTTTGGTAATGCGGCACATTTTTTGCATCCGATATCGGGTCAGGGCTTTAATCTTAGTTTTAGAGACGTTGGTATTTTTGCTGACTTATTAAACACTCATGGACTTAAAAATTATAACACGACTTTATTAGAGCAATTTGAATCATTGCGGATTAAGGATCATCGAAGAACCATAAAAGTAACCGATGGTTTGGTACAAACCTTTTTATCTGAAAATAAGCTAATTCAAGCAGGACGTAGTTTAAGTATGAGTGTGCTTGAGCGAAGTTCATTAGGCAAAAAAATGGTTAATCAGGTAATGATGGGGAAGCTTGATCCCATGTCTAGTCTAACAAATTCAAAGATAGTGGAGTGAGTAAGGTGCATCAGGAAATGATATTAGATGCCTTAATTGTGGGCGGCGGCATGGTGGGTTTGGCTGCAGCAAAAGATTTGTCCCAAAAAGGGTTACAGGTTGCGGTTATAGAAAAGCATATACCGGAGCTTGCTTGGCCTGAAGATTCTATTTCACAAAGAGTAAGTGCCATTAATCGCGCGTCAGAGCTTTATTTACAATCAATAGGCGTATGGTCTGATATTTTGATAGATTGTGTATCACCTTATTTTAATATGCATGTTTGGGATGAGTTAGGTCAGGGCAAGATTGATCTTAAGGCCCAGGAAGCTGGGGAAACAGAATTAGGTTTTATTGTTGAGAATCGTGTGATTGTACGGGCTTTATGGAAAGCTTTAGAAGCGGACTATGTAAATATATACTCAGAATCTGCAATAGAATCAATTGCTGGGGAGCCTGGAGATTGGCAAGTCCTACTCTCTAACGGAAAAGAGCTCAGAGCAAAGCTTATCATTGGTGCGGATGGCGCTAATTCTTGGGTAAGAAAACAATTTGATTTTGATGTGAGTAGCAAGCCTTACGGGCATAAAGCGATTGTGGCAACCATTCAAACAGAGCAATTTCATCAGCATGCTGCTTGGCAATGTTTTTTACGGACAGGGCCTTTGGCTTTTTTACCTTTAAAGGATGGAAATACTTGTTCGATTGTTTGGTCTGCAGAGTCTGATTATGCGGACACATTAATGAAACTTAATGAGTGTGAGTTCAATCAGTGTTTGGCAGGGTCATTTGATCAGAAGCTTGGTGCTTGTAAATTGGTGGGTAAGCGGGTGGCTTTTCCATTGATGGCGCGACATGTCACATTTTATTATCAAGAAGGTGTAGTGCTGTTAGGGGATGCGGCACATACAATTCACCCTTTAGCAGGACAAGGTGTAAATTTAGGCTTTCAGGATAGTAAAGCTTTAGTGGAGGTGCTTTTTCAGGCACATAAATCTGGGCGTAGTTTATCTCATGGCAGTACTTTGGCTAAATATCAGCGGCAGCGTCAATGGCAAAACC
>CAXBFV010000017.1:0-10190 GCA_963974985.1 uncultured Gammaproteobacteria bacterium
GATCATCAGAGTGATCATCATAAAGCGGACGCACACCAGCATAGTCCCAAACGATTTCATCTGGTGTGACCTGATGTTCAAAATACTCATTAATTAAATCGCAAATATAAACGCGCTCTCCAGCAGAAATTTGCACCTTAGCTGGGTCACCTTCATAATTGACATCGGTAGTACCGATTAGAGTAAACTCATTATGCCCAGGTGCCGTGAACCCATAAGGAATCGCAAAGACAATACGATTATCTTTATTTTGTAAAATGTAAGCGTGCTCACCTTCATACAGTTTAGGCACCACAATATGGCTGCCTTTAATCAATCGTACCTGACTTTTTGAATCCGTCTCAACCACATCATGCAAAAGTTTGGCGACCCAAGGCCCCGCAGCATTAACAATAGCTTTTGCTTTCACACAAACTTCTTCACCGTTCTTTGGTTTCAAAATAGCGTGCCAGCCTTCACCTTCACGATGCGCCGAAATGCATTTGGTTTGCGTTAAAATCTCAGCACCCAACTCTTGAGCTTGCAATGCATTTAATACCACCATACGAGAATCATCAATACGACAATCTGAATAACTAAAGCCTACTTTGTATTTTTCTTTTAACGCACTGCCTTCAATCGTATTTAACAATGAAACTTTCTTGGACTTCTTAAACTGCATTTTCCTGCCCGCTAAAAAGTCATATAAAAACATACCACAACGAATCATCCAAGCTGGTCGTAAATGCTTGTCATGAGGTAATACAAAAGTAAGGGGTTGAATAATATGCGGCGCTTTATTAATAAGCACATCACGCTCACGCAAGGCTTCTTTAACTAACTTAAATTCGTATTGCTCGAGATAACGTAAACCACCGTGCACCAATTTACTACTGGCCGATGAGGTCGCCGAGGCCAAATCATTCATTTCACACAAGACAACTTTCAATCCGCGGCCTGCCGTATCTACGGCAACACCACTACCATTTATACCGCCGCCAATCACTAATAAATCAGTTTGAATTTTTCTCACACTAAACTCCAGATTTAATAAATTACCGTTTCATCTTTTTAGTAAAGCGTTCACGTTTACGCTCTTGCTCTGGTCTTAATTTTGGCTTAATTTTCTGATCTTTAAAGGGATTGTCAGAAGATTTCAACTCTAATCTTATTGGCGTACCGACCAATTCAAATGCTTCTCTGAAAAAATTCATCAAATAACGTTGATAAGCATTAGAAAGTTTTTCAACTTGATTACCATGAATCACAATAACAGGCGGCCTATGCCCACCCATATGCGCATACTTAGGTTTAATTCTCGCTTTACCCGATACCGGTGGCGCATGATCTTGTATGGCGATTTTCATAGCAGTCGTTAAATCTTGTGTATTGATTTTCTTCGTCGCACTTCGATAGGCTTCTTTTATTGATTTAAATAAATGCCCTACATTTGTACCATGTAACGCCGAAATAAAGTGAATTTCAGCAAACTCAGTCACAAAAACAAGCTTACGCTTCACATCTGATTTGACCGTATCACGATCATATTCGGACATACCATCCCACTTATTAATGGCAATAACCAACGCACGACCTGCATGCAGAGCAAACCCAACAATTGATACATCTTGTTCAGTTAGTCCTTCTTGTGCATCAACAACAATTACGACAACATCCGCATCACGGATAGCTTGCAGCGTTTTCACCACAGAAAATTTTTCTAACGTTTCATTAACGCGACTTCTTCTTCGGACACCAGCCGTATCAATAATCGTATAATCCTGCCCCTCTCTCTCGAAAGGAATATAAATACTATCACGCGTCGTGCCTGGTAAATCATAAACCACTACGCGCTCTTCACCAATCATGCGATTAGTAAGGGTGGATTTACCTACATTAGGTTTTCCAATCAATGCAAATTTAATCCCTTTAACATCTTCATTTGCTTCCAACGCTTCAACCTCTGCCACTTCGAGCATTGGTAACACCGTTTGTTCTAACAAAGCATAAACACCACGTTTATGGGATGCGGCAATTGGCATCGGCTCTGAAAATCCAAGTTCATAAAAATCAGCGCAAGCTATTTCTTCTTGAAGGCCGTCTGTTTTATTTACGACCAAATAAGTCGGTTTCCCACGTGACCGCAAAAGCCCCGCAATATATTGATCGTCTGAAGTGATACCTGATCGCCCATCCACCATAAAGAAAACCACGTCGGCCTCTTCAATCGCCAAGATAGATTGGCCTGCCATATAAGAGTCAATACCCTTATCTTCGTCCGTCAATCCACCGGTATCGATGACAATAAAAGGCTTATCCTCAATTTCCGCATCACCATATTTACGATCTCGTGTCACGCCTGGCATATCAAACACCAAGGCATCACGTGTTTTAGTAATAACATTAAAGAGTGTGGACTTCCCCACATTTGGGCGCCCAACAAGGGCAATAACAGGAATCATAATTTAAACTAACCTTTTAAATGATGCGGCAATATAACAGTTTCTAGTAAAAAAGTCAGATTATAAATTAGCATTCAAAGCCATCTCATTAAAAAATATCGTCATACCGCGACTTGATCGCGGTATCCACAAATATAAAAAAAATTGATCCTCCGGTCAAGCCTCAGGATCACAGGCTATTGATGCTATTGATGGGATAATTCAGCTATCATTCTTCAGTACAGATATATGCCTTTATTTCTTCTACTTGATCCAAAGTATAATCTTTTTGGTCAGGATGCCCCCATACTGGCGCCGGCCAAGCAGGATCACCAATCTTACGACCAACAACATGAATATGAAGCTGGCTCACCACATTACCAAGAGCTGCGACATTTAGCTTATCAACTGGAAATTTATTTTTAAGGGTTTGTGACAATTCATCAACCTTTTCTAAAACATCTTTTTTTAAAGGCCCAGGCAAGTCGGTAAGCTCAATACAATCTGTTTTAGGCACCAGAATAAGCCACACATAAAGTGCGTTATTCATCAGCAATAATGTATACATTGAGGTGTTTTCCAATTCAAAAGTATCTACTTTTAAGCGGTGATCAAGTATAAATTTTTTCATTCCGGTTTCCTGGATATTTCTAAAAAGGCGCTTCTTCAGAAATATTTTTTTCATCATCAGTATCCAAAACTTCAGATTTTGATTTTAAATCAACTGTCTCTCCACTTTCCGGCAATATTTCTACTGAATTCTCAGACTCCAAAACAGTCTTACTATTTTTTAAAAATATAGAGCCCAAATATTCGATAAATTCTCTTAGTGAGCCTGTCATAATGGCAAAGTCTGTATCAAAACGCTCTGCTGCAGTTTCGGCAACCACATCACTTGCTTGGTCTTGAATGACCTCAAGAAATTTCAAAGACTTCACTACCATTTCATCATTCACGACAAAGGTAACTTCATCTTTCCATGAAAGTCCAAGCTGAACTACTTCACGCCCACTATTAATTAGCTCAATAATATCTTCTGATAATAAATTCTGGCGCTGGCAGCGAATAACACCACCCCCTTCATGATTATCTTGAAGAATACAATTATCTTCAATTACCAAATCTTTTGGATAATCATTTTCTTTAATCCATTGCGTCATCAACATCGACATAGGCAACAATTCAGGTAATCGAATTTTCAAAGAACCAATTGCTTTTCTTAATTCAACAGTTAATAGTTCAGCCTTACTGCTTGACGGCGTATTTACCACCAACCAACCTTTTTCTACATCGATGTAAGCATAAGTGATTTGAGTTCTTGAAAAAGCGCGTGGCAATAAAGTCTGATAGATTTCATCTTTTAAGGTATCTTTTTCTTTTTTACGCACTTTACGACTTTCTCTTAACTCAATCTCTTCAACTTTCTCATCTAAAATTTCTTTAATGATAGAAGCTGGCACTAATTTTTCCTGGCGCTTTAATGCCACCATTAAAAAACCATTTGCAGAATGCACTAAAGGCGCATCTTCCATTCCAATGGGCGCTACCCAACCAATACTAACTGGATCTATGGATGTACACGGAATAAAAGCCTGATCTTTTAAAAACCCTGATAATTCTTCCTCTGAACACTTAAATTTTTCTGTACATTCAAATAATGTTAAATTTTTAAACCACATAATTATCCCTTAATTTTATTTATAACTTTAATTAATAACTTCAAAAAATGATTCTACTCTTGCAGGCTTTTCAAGAAAACAATATTCATTAAAGTATTCACAGAAAGATCAAAGCATTTTAAAAAATGAAATGTGAGTTTACATTTAGTAAATGAATATTGATATTTTTTTCAAATAACGAAGAAATTTCTAAAAAGACGACGAATAAAATTAGCTCCAGCCAATTACGTCGTAACCTTTATCTCTAAGACACTTATCGATAAAGTTTTTCCTCACCTGGTCAGGAGACAAAGCGCCCGCAACACCACCTGCCGTGCCACCAATTGCCGCACCTTCAGCTCCTGAAGTCACAACATTCCCACTAAAGAGACCGCTCACAATACCCACTGCACCCCCAATCAAGGCGCCCGTGCCGGCACCTTTCAGGGTTTTCTTGACTTCAGGTGATTCTAAATACTCATCTGCTTTTTGCGTACAGTTTTTGATATCTTCTTTTGCACCTTTCTTACCCACTTGATCATATCTTGCATTGGGATAAAACTGCGGCACTGAAGCACAGCCTGATAAAAATAAAGCAGCCAAACTCAAAACGATGATTTTTTTCATTCTCTAATCCTTAACGACATACCTTTTCTAAACGACAAGGTGTTCCTATATCTTGCCATTCACAATGATGTAATTCAGACGATACCAGTCCTTTTATAATAGCAGAATTTAAAGCATCAGGGATTCTGAAATACGCACCCGCCTCATAGGACTCAAATAAAGATTTTTTAAAACAAGAGATGCCAGCAAAAGTAAAACTTATGCCATTTTTCTCAGGCAACACAAATTTCTGATCACATATTGAGTAATCTCCTGAGTTATTATGATCAGGGTTATTCACCAAAATGACATGCGCCAAGCTTTTAGACATATCTATGTGATGAAACTTAGATAAATCAAAATTAGTCCACACATCTGAATTTACGACTAAAAAAGGATCGGACAGCAAAGGCAATGCCTGACGCACACCCCCTCCCGTCTCAAGCCCACCTGAGGACTCATGAGAGTAACAAATCTTAATGCCCCACTTCTCGCCAAAGCCAATCGTTTCTACAATTTTTTCAGCCAAGTAAGCCACATTAATAATTATTTCTGTGACGCCCGCTTGGACCAAACGCTCTATTTGATACTCAAGCAATGTCTTGCCCTTAACTTGTATTAAAGGCTTAGGGCATTCGTTAGTAAGGTGCTCCATTCGCTTGCCGCGACCTGCGGCGAGAATCATCGCTTTCATAATCATACCTAATGTACCGGCATACCAGCCAAATAAATATAAATGGCTAGAAAGTGAAAGATGCTGCCCAATAATACAAAAATATGCCAAATGAAATGTGTAAATTCCTTCACTTCATCCAACATGTAAAAAACCACGCCACTGGTATAAAACAAACCACCTAAGGCAATCAACATAAAGCACTCGCTTGGAATTGCGTGAATAATTTGACCAATAAAAATCATGGCAAACCAACCCATCAACACATATAAGAGTGATGAAATCCAAGAAGCCCCAAAAAAGAACATCTTATAAATAAGCCCAAAAAGTGTCACACCCCACATCACACCAAAAATAGTCCAGCCCAAAGGCCCGTGCAGTGCAATTAAAGCAATTGGGGTATAGCTTCCCGCAATTAAAAAATAAATATTCATGTGATCCATCACACGAAGTTTTGCTTTCAGCTTAGGTGAACGCACACCATGGTAAAATCCAGAAGCTCCGTACATTAGAATCAATGCCGCACCAAAAATACTACAAGCCACAACATTTGTCGCTGAACCTTGTTCAGAGGCCTTAACCACCATAAAAATAAGCCCTAAGATACTTAAGCCTAATCCCACAAAATGCGACAAGCTATTTAAAAAGTCCTCACGGTTTGTGTACATACTTTTAACGGACGCGCCTTCAGCACTTAAACCTTCTGTTAGTTCTGAAACTTGACTCATATATTTTGTATCCAGGCAGTTTTATTCAGTTTTAACGAACTTGGTAATTAGGCGGCTCTTTCGTAATCATGACATTATGCACATGCGACTCACTCATTCCTGCACTAGAAATTCGTACAAATTCAGCACGCGCATTCATCGTTGGAATATCCTTACAACCAGTATAGCCCATCCCTGCACGTAAACCACCATTCAGCTGATGAATCACTGCCGTTAGCGTACCTTTGTATGGTACACGCCCTTCAATCCCTTCCGGTACAAATTTATTAGAGTCTGTTCCTTCTTGAAAATAGCGATCTGAAGATCCTTTTGCCATCGCTCCTAAAGACCCCATACCACGATAGGATTTATATGAGCGTCCTTGATACAATTCAACCTCACCTGGGGACTCTTCAGTCCCTGCAAATAAACTACCGACCATTATAATAGAAGCGCCCGCGGCAACGGCTTTACAAATATCACCCGAATAACGAATACCGCCATCTGCGACAACGGGGATACCTGTTCCTTTTAAAGCTTCAGCCACATTTGAAATAGCGGTTAACTGAGGAACACCTACACCTGCCACCACGCGCGTGGTACAGATTGAACCAGGCCCAATGCCAACTTTTACTCCATCGGCACCTGCTTTGACTAGTGCTTTAGCCGCAGCTGCCGTAGCTATATTGCCTCCAATCACTTGCACTTCAGGGTATTTTTTCTTCACCCAAGTCACACGATCCAATACACCTTGAGAATGACCATGGGCTGTATCCACAACCAGCACATCCACACCCGCTTTAACTAATGCATCCACCCGTGTTTCAGAATCACCACCGGTTCCAACTGCAGCACCCACACGTAAGCGTCCCTGACTATCTTTACAGGCATAAGGCTTTTCAATGGATTTTTGGATGTCTTTAACGGTGACAAGTCCCACCAGTTCAAATGCTTTATTTACCACGAGTACCTTTTCAATACGATGCTCATGCAATAACTTTTCAATCTTGGCCTTACTAGTTCCCACCAGCACCGTCACCAATTTATCTTTAGGTGTCATAATTGAAGCAATAGATTCATCCAAGTCTTTTGCAAACCGCACATCACGACTGGTCACAAGCCCTACAAGCTGCTTGCCATCTACAACTGGCACACCTGAAAAATGATATTGCTGTGTGATATCCATTAGCTCACGAATGGTTGCATTAGGCGTTGCCGTAATCGGATCTTTGACCACACCACTTTCAAACTTTTTCACTTTTAATACTTCAGCAGCTTGCGCTTCAACACTCATGTTTTTATGGATAATACCCAACCCACCTTCTTGCGCTATCGAAATCGCAAGACGAGACTCTGTCACCGTATCCATTGCGGAGGAAATAATCGGCATATTTAAATCAATATCTTTCGTCAATTTAGTTTTTAAAGAAACATCTTTTGGTAAAACTTTAGAATAACCTGGCACTAAAAGCACATCATCAAATGTGACGGCGTCTTCAATAATACGTAACATAAAAACCTCTTCAGAGTAGTAGGATGAGTCATTAAATTACGGCGGTATTTTAACAGCTCTTAGCCCCTGAAGCTAGCCATATTGTTGAAACTTTTATTTTTTATTACTGCTGCAGGATCTGCGCTCTAGATAGATGAGGTATACTCCCCCCATTCCAAAAATCTTATAAAAACGCATATGTTACATTATCCTCAAATTGACCCCGTAGCTCTTAGTCTTGGCCCTGTTAAAATCCACTGGTACGGCATCATGTATCTCATTGGTTTTGCTGCCGCTTGGGGCTTAGGTGTATTTCGCGCTAAAAAACCTTACAGCCCTATCGCACCAGATAAAGTTTCCGATGCTATCTTCTATGGTGCCATGGGTGTCGTAATCGGAGGACGCGTGGGCTACATGCTATTTTATAATTTCAGCACTCTTATCCATCAGCCTTGGGTAATTTTCCAAGTCTGGGATGGCGGCATGTCTTTTCACGGAGGATTGATTGGCGTCATGCTCGCCATGTGGCTTTATTGTCGCAAGATCCAATGCAATCTTTTTGACATGTTAGATTTCTTTGCACCCATGATCCCTATTGGCATTTTTGCGGGACGCATCGGGAACTTTATCAATGGTGAATTATGGGGGCGCGTCACAGACTCACAGTTCGCTATGATTTTCCCAACAGGCGGCCCTTTACCACGCTACCCTTCTCAACTTTTAGAAGCGCTCCTTGAAGGTATTATGTTATTTACCATTCTTTGGATTTTTTCTCTTAAACCTCGCCAACGCTATATTCTCTCAGCTAACTTCGCATTGTTCTACGGCATCTTCCGCTGCACGGCTGAATTTTTCAGAGAGCCTGATCCGCAAATGGGTTACGTTTTATTTGGATGGATGACACAGGGTCAACTACTCTCAATACCGCTTATTATTATCGGCGCATTTATGCTTCTTTATGTTTCCACTGGAAAACAGAAAGTATATAATCCTAAAGCAGAGATATTCTTAAACAAAACTGCTTCTGCATGAAACAATATTTAGATTTTTTAAAACATATCCAACAAAACGGCACCACTAAAACAGATCGCACGGGTACTGGCACCACCAGTGTTTTTGGTTACCAAATGCGTTTTGATTTAAATGCAGGCTTTCCTCTCGTTACCACTAAAAAAATCCATATCAAAAGTGTTGTTTATGAGCTCTTGTGGTTTCTAAACGGTGATACCAACGCCACCTATCTTCAAGAAAATGGCGTCAGAATTTGGAATGAATGGGCCTTAGAAGACGGGAATCTTGGTCCTGTTTATGGCAAGCAATGGCGCACTTGGGAAACACCAGACGGTCGCAACATTGATCAAATTGCTGAAATCATCAACACACTAAAAACCCGCCCTGACTCTAGAAGAATGCTGGTATGTGCTTGGAACCCCGCCGTTCTGCCTGATGAAAACATCTCTCCTCATGAGAATGTTAAAAATGGCAAAGCAGCACTGCCACCTTGCCACACCCTTTTTCAGTTTTATGTAGCCGACAACAAACTTTCTTGTATGCTCACCCAACGCTCTGCTGATGCATTTTTAGGGGTGCCTTTCAATATTGCTTCTTATGCGCTGCTTACCTACATGGTAGCCCAACAGTGTGACTTAGAAGTAGGCGAATTTATTTGGTCAGGTGGCGACTGCCATATTTATAGCAATCATCATGAACAAATTGAAGAACAGCTTTCACGTACACCTTATGATTTACCCACCCTCAAAATTTTAAAGAAAGCTCAAGATATTTTCAGTTATAAATTCGAAAATTTTGATATTGCAGCGTATCAACATCATCCGTTGATCAAAGGCAAAGTTGCTATTTAAAACCAAGCAATTTAAAAGCCAAAAAACAAATACCACTTCAGGACACATCATGACTTTTTCAAAAGATAAAAAAGATATTCGAATTGTACTTTTAGAAGGCGTACATCCTTCTGCTGAAAAAACCTTCAGAGATGCAGGCTATAGCAATATTGAAAGCCTTCCTGCAGCGCTTGCCGATGATGCACTCAAGAACAAACTTAAAGACGTCAATATTGTGGGGATTCGTTCTCGCACACAACTTAGCGAAGCGGTCATTCAAGAATCCTCTTCTTTACTTGCCATTGGCTGTTTTTGCATCGGTACAAATCAGGTAGATAAAGTTACAGCCACACTAGCAGGAATTCCTGTTTTTAATGCCCCATATTCTAATACACGCAGTGTTGCTGAACTGGTCATCGCTCAAATGATTATTTTAATGCGAGGCATTCCTGAAAAAAATGCCGCAGCTCATCGAGGCGAATGGCTTAAGACCGCAAACCGCTCTTATGAAGTCAGAGGTAAAACCTTAGGCATTATCGGCTATGGCCATATCGGCACACAAGTAAGCGTCTTAGCTGAATCACTAGGGCTCAAAGTTGTTTTTTATGATATTGAAAATAAACTCCCTCTTGGTAACGCAAGCGCCATCTCTTCCTTATCTAAACTCCTCAAAACCTCTGATATCGTATCTCTGCATGTTCCGGAAACCGATGTAACTAAAAACATGTTTACACAGACTTGCTTGGCTCAAATGAAAGAAGACGCTGTCTTAATTAATGCGTCACGCGGCACT
>CAXBFV010000018.1:0-10163 GCA_963974985.1 uncultured Gammaproteobacteria bacterium
CCTGATTTTACTCGAGAGGATTGCTTTGTAAAAAAAGCCAATTTAATTACATAACTTAATATTTTTGCACGAAAAGATGCCGTGCTATAAAAATTTAGAAAATATGCTCTTTTAATATTCTTTGGATAGAGCCAACGAATCGTATCATCTGGATTTAAAATATAAGAAAATTCTTTTCTTTTAGCTTGCTCCGTGTCTACCATATTCCCTGTTAAAAACTGAATGATAGAGGTATCTTCACTCACCATCACAATTTCCTATCAATGCTATTATAGATATCTTTAAGTACAATGCCTTTCGCATTCCAAGTATATTTATTTTCATACAGTTCTCTTGCTGATTGAGACATTCTACCCATTAATGGTTTATTCAAGTACAAAAGTGAGATAGCGTAGCTATAATCTTCTATCGACTTTTGATAATCACTATAAGGAATTCTTATTGCGCATTGACTATCAACTAATTCACCAGGCCCAAAATTATCAAAACATATAACAGGCAACCCAAATGATAAGGCTTCAGCCACAACCATCCCCCCACCTTCATGAGATGTGAACATAAATACTGAAGCATCACGGTAATACTCTTCCATCTCCTGATACTCCACCCAACCAGTGAAACCAATCGCCTCTTTACATACCAAACCATCTACCAAACTGTGTAACGATTGTTTCAGCGGCCCGCTACCGACAATTTTAAGCTGTACTTGATTTTTTTGCTCTAAGGACAATTTTTCATAAAATTGATCAAATGCCTTAAGTGCAACATCAAATGATTTAATAGGTATTAATCTTCCAACAACCAGAACCGTAAACTTATCAATCTTATTTTTAGTCACAAAACCTAGGTCTTTAGCAGCAACCTGAGACATTTTTAAAAACCTTTCATTTGGAAGCTTCAGCCTTTTTTTGACACTGCTGTTTCCCCCGAGAACAAATGATACCTTTTTTTTAGAGGTATGGACAAATGGATCTAAATTCCAATTGATAAGTTTTATAAGCCACTTTAATCTATCTTTTATAAGCTCTCTTCTGCTAATTATATACTGTCTAGGAATCCGTTCATTATGGTTGATGGGACCCCAAACAGTTGGCTTTCCTAATCTCCATAAAAAAGTAGGAAAAGCATCTGCGTGAAAATTGATATTATGCGTAATATCAAATTGAATATTATTTTTTTTAATAAATAAAGGCATAAACATTTGCCACAAATAAAAGTATAGAGATGAGCCTCGGGCACCACGCTTCCAAAACCTCAAATAATACGGGAAATCATAATAATAAAAAATAATTTTAGAGGCATCAATCTTAAATTCCTTAACATACCTCTCAATATTTAACCGATTATTCTTACGCGTGACGGCAACAACATTGTTAAATCTTGCAATTTGGAGTATGAAATTCCAACCGGTCCCAGCCTCAGAGCCCTTATAAGGGTTTACATCATAGGCTGTTGCTAAAATAGTCTTCATTATGAAGAAATTATTTTCTGATACTCACAAAGCATCTTACCTGCACTTGCCTTCCAATTAAATGTTTCCTGCACAAGCTTAATTGCACTTATTGACATTTCATTCCAGGAGGCACGTCGATCTATCATTTCCATCAATCCTCTTCTTATATCACTAACAACAGGCTCCACCATTAGAAAAGCCCCAGAATCATAGTAATATGAAACTTGAGAGGTACGCGTTACCACACATGGTAACCCCAAAGCCATTGCCTCCATTACAGCAATACTTACAACATCAGAGTATGACGGGTGAAGATAAAAATCCAACCCTCTCAAAAAGTTAAACTTCTCTTGTCCATACAATCCACCCTGAAAGCATATCTGCCCCTCAATACCTAATTTTTTGACTTCTGATCGCACTACATCAGCTTCTTTGCCAAGAGGGCCAATTAAGTGACATTGAATTTTTTCCAGATATGATTTTGGGAGCTGGTTGATTGCATTCACAAGTCCCAAAATATTTTTTTCTTGGCCAAACCGACCCAAATATCCAAAATTTATTTTTCCTGAACTTTCTTTTTTTTGTTCCCCCGCAGGAAGAGTTTCCAAATCAACACCATTAGGAACCGTAAATATATTTCTATTTGAGGTGAATTTAGATATATCAGAAACCTCTTCTCTCGTAATTGCATGGAGACCGTCAGCAACATTAAATATTTTTTTTTGAAAAAGTGAGTGATATAAAAGCTTAAACCAATAACGTGACTGTTTGATACGGTCTTCTGTTAAACCAGAGTGAATTGTTACAAGATAAGGCTTATTAATTGATTTAAGGTATTTTGCAAAAAAAATATTATAATGTTGCCATACGCCATGCAAATGCACAATATCTACATCTTGCGCTTGCTTTTTTAGATCCTGAAAACATTTTCCAAAAAATTTATTATAAACAAGGACATCAAAATACCCACGAGAAACAGTCTCATATGCTTTTGACATATTTGTACTAAGACCAATAACTCTAACCTCATGCCCTGCCACAGCCATATACTTACAAAGCCCGTAGATCACCTGATTTACGCCATTTGCTCGATCAGGATTCGCTTTCCCAAGGATAAAATGCAATATTTTCATTTGCTATAGTGCCTCTCTAATAGATCAAAAACTTTTTTATATAATATTTCTTTCCCTTCACCAATAGTCCCATTATTTTCCACCAAGCCTCCTGATGGATAACTTTCTGATAACTGCTGATATTCATAAAGCAACTCTTCTAGCTTTTGTTCTGAGAGCTCTTGTTTTCTTTCTAAAATAAGCGCTTTATCTGCAATAACAATAAATAAACCATGAGGTTTAGGTAAAAACCTAAACAAAGCCTGAACAATTTTTTTCCTAAGACCTATTCGGATACGTGTTGGGTCAACGATTAAATCTGTATAGTAACGATCAAAAATAATAATTCTATTCTGGCGTCGTTCTTTTTTGAGAAAAACCATTTGGTCAAATAAAAAGGCAATGTAATAATAAATTAGTCGCACTGTAGAACTTAAAAATCTAGGTGTTTTTGATTGATATGGCTTAGTATAATCTTGACGAGCATACTTTTTTGGTGCCCCGGGTAATTGATGCAGGGAGGGAATTCTCGACGTTAAAAAATGATGCGGTTTTTTCACACTAGAAACCCCTAATGAGAAAAATAACTCTGCCAGACCACCTACTAATGTGCTTTTCCCTGCGCCATCCGGGCCTGAAAAAGCAAGTAATATACCCATGCGTCGTCTATCCCAATACTCTGTTTTGATATGAAAAAACAAATTCCTAATATAACGCATGTGCATTATATTATTCTTAATAATGCTCAATCTAATTTTTGGCCTAAGTTCAACGAGCTTAAAAATTAGATTTTGTTCAACACACTCAATAATATCATTTGCTAAACTCGTATCAAAATGAGACATGACAATTTCTTTAAAAGCATCTATATCGCTCATTGCATTGGTGTGGATTTTTTCAAAATACTTTTCTCGAACTTTTTTAGCATAACAAATGTCGTAAATAATCAAACTAAAAGCTTCATGCGCTTTTCTAGGAACCTTAAACCCATTATATTCAATAGCTGAATTTAAAACTTCTGCCTCATTCAAATAGCTCATCCCCCGCCATTTAAACCCATTAAAGATGTCTAATTTTATTGAAAAAACCTTATCGTCACCCAACTTACAAAAAACAAACCCTTTTAAATAGTCTAATTTACTTTTCCATATTATTTGATAATTATTTTCTTTGGATACTTTAAAAATAAGTTTAGTTACAAACTTCACATCATTTTGAGAAATTAAAATATCCACATCTTTTGAACTATTTGAATCTGGCAAGCCTTCATAGTTTCTAAGCACAGCATACCTTACATTATGCTTATTAAACTCTAGAAATAGATCCTTTAATAAATCAGCTGCAAAATTAAAATTCATTTTAAATCCCACTCATACGATACAATTACTATTAGCCAAAAAAGCATAGCCAAAAAGCTATAAAAATTTAAAACCCATGTTTCTAGCATAGAGTGAGCTATAGCTAAAATAACTGTAACCCCCATCCACTTATATCTAGTGTTTTTTAACTTTTGATAGCTACCATAAAATAAATATGCAAAACATACCAATAAAAAAGAACCAAATAAAAACCCAAATTCTTCAATAATTGCAAGAACTGTATTTCCTTTTTCTTTTGGGTTATAAATATGATATTTATCTATATGAGCATGTTCGTTTACGGCATAGCCCCAACCCTCATAAGGCTTTTCATCTATCGCATCAAGCCTTGCTTTCCAGAGCACATCTCGAGTTGCTGTCATATTTAAAGTATTATTGTTCTTATAAATTATCTCTTGAATGTTCGTTTGAAACGACAAACCTAATATACAAGCTGAAATCAAGCACACTATAGCTAAAAACAACTTCTTTTTCCCCAGCTTATACTTTGAAAAATATAAAATCAGCCCTGAAAGTAAAAAAATAACGATACCTGTTCTTGACTTTGTCAGCACAATAATAAAAAAAACATCTAAAGATAAAAAAAGTAATACCCAAAACTCAAACTGAGACTTTGCCTTATACCATAAGCTGTAAAAAACATATGGTGAGATAAAAACCGAAAGATACAAAGCCAAAGTATTTGAGTTTTGCAACACCCCATGAAAATTTCCATCCGCATAAAATAATGGTGAGTTAAATAAAAATATTATTGCGTTTGAGCTTACAATCAGCAGGATAGCAACTATAAGAATCAAATATTCATAATATTTTAATACCTTTAGACAACCAAAATTTTTAACGAATAAAAATAAACTCATCAAAACGAGTAGCGCGTACAAAGACTCTGACACAGATAGGGACCTATTAAATGAGAAAATGAGTGAATGTAATAAAATTAGTACAAACAATAAAAATAAAAAGTTTACATTTTTACTAATCGAAATAACTCCACCTGAAACTTTTAAATAACTAAAGCCAAAAACAAAAAATAACAATAAAAAAAAGAACACCTTAATAAGGTTAATATCATTAATCAAATTTTCTATCATACTAATTTATGCCTTCCATCTTTAAAATATTAAATCTTGTATAATAAGTTTTTAAACTGGGCGGCAAAGTCTAATAAACCTCTCCCCTAAATATCATCAACTAACTGCAAAGAAAAAATAACAAAAAAGGAGTCATATCTATGTTTATAATCAACAAATAGTCTCTCTTATTCTATTGTTAATAGAATGCAGATACACCCACAACATAACAACTTGCGTTAACACCACCCCTATCACAACCCCTTTGATTTTAAAATATTCAACCAAAGGCCAAACGCATAATAAACTAAGAATCACTGAATACATATACGCTTTATAAATTGTTTTTGTTATTTCAAGTGTCCTTAAGATATATCGACTCAAAGTGCCCAAATATATAAGCAAATAAATAAATAAATACCAATATAACAAATACCCGTAAACTGCATATTGAGAGCCATAGATATAACTAATTAAACTTTCAGGGGTGACAATTATAACAATAGCGCTGCTTAATATGGTAAAAATAATACCCCAAATACCACATTTATAAATATACTTCAATAAAGCTTGGAGACCACTTTTTTGATATATTTTAGACGCAGATATAGGTACAAAGTTTTCCAATGCTTGAAATACGACATGAAATACACCCATAGCACTCTGGAAAACTCTAATAACGCCGACCACCCAAACTCCTAATATATATCCAGCCACTGCAACAAATAAATTACTGGCCAACCACTGTAAAATATTTGCTAGACTTAGCCATTTTGAAAAATGCCAATACTCTCTAAAAATTACACCTATCTCACCCTTTTTATATTTCACTCTTCCGATTTTAAAAAAAGCAAAAAGCACTGAAAGCATAAAGCTTATTGAATAAAACGTAAAAACATCACTTAAATTAATTTGATCATGATTTGAAAAAAAATAGAGCAACCCAAGCAGTCCAAGATACGCCACTACGTCCATAATGATGACAACAAAATAACGTTCTTTTAAACAAAACACCCTTCTCATAAAGTCTTGAAGCAATAGAAGCAAAACAGTAAAAGAAAAAGGAATGACTAACAAACCTACACTCCACTTAGCCTGAAGCACTGAAAGAACAAACAATAAACAAGCAACAAAAGCTGCAGAAATAAAAGAAAATTGACACTGTATAATGACAAGACTAGAAACCCTCTCGGGGCTCTCCCCTAAATATTTTGGCTCTAATGAATACATTGGTGTTGTAAGAGCTGCCTGCTGCACACTCAAAAAAAACAAAGCAATCATCCAAAGTAGCGCGTATATTCCAAAGGCATCAATACTTAGCATTCTTGCAAGATAAATTGCTAATAAGAAATTTGAACCACTAACTAACCCCTGATCAATAAAAACCAATAGCTTTTTATTTTTAAAGAAAGAAATCACGACACCACAAACCAAGGATTCAAAAGATTTTCTTTATTATAAACCAGAGTCTGCTCACCTTCATAGTTTACGACGTCTTTTCCTGCCTCTAGCACAACTGCATGTGCAGCCCCTGTATCCCATTCCATGGTGGGCGCAAGCCGTGGATAAATATCTGCAACACCTTCTGCCACCATACATAACTTCAGAGAACTGCCTTTTGCAATTAACTTTATTTCTTTGGTATCCAAAGCATCTATAAATTTCTTCGTTTCTTTTGAAGGATGTGATGCTGAAGCCACAACTGTTAATTTTTCTTTTGGCGACTCATTAACAACAAGTGGAAGCTTTTGACTATTTTTATAAGCACCTTCATTTTCTTTTGACCAATACAGATCATCAATAGCCGGGGCATAAACCACGCCTAAAACTGGTTTATCTTTATAAATTAATGCAATATTAACCGTAAACTCACCCGTTTTTTTAATATATTCTTTCGTGCCATCAATAGGGTCAATTAACCAAAAATATTCCCAATTTTTTCTGACAGCATAAGAGATACTCTTCCCTTCCTCAGATAAAATTGGAATTTCAGGATGCAATGCTTTTAGAGCATCACAAATAATATTATTTGCTTTAATGTCTGCCTCAGTCAAAGGGGATTTATCTTCTTTTAATTCAATATGAAAATCTTGTTGATAAATCTCCATAATAGCTTTCCCAGCCGCACGAGCAATGATTTCAATATCTTCTATGTTTATTTTGCGCAACATTACTTTGCCCCAAAACCTGTAAGCAATGTCCAGACTGTCTTGCAAAAAATAACCATATCCAGAGTCATTGAAAAACGTTTAACATAATATAAGTCATATTGAAGTTTCTCATCGTTTGCATCAATACCCGTAACATGTCCCTGCTGAACTTGCGCCCAACCGGTAATACCTGGTCGCACTGAATGACGTAGCTTATAAAGTGGAATTTCTTTAGCAAATTTATTGGCCGTTTCCTCCCATTCTGGTCGAGGCCCAATTAAGCTCATTTCACCCTTTAAAATATTAATAAATTGCGGCAATTCATCCAATCGATATTTGCGGATGAAATTACCAAATTCAGTTATACGGACATCATCTTTTGTCGTTTCACCCAGCAAACCATCATGCTCACACATACTTCTAAATTTATAAATTTGAAATAAATTCCCATCCTTACCTAATCTCCATTGCCGAAAGAATATAGGTCGCCCCATTTTTATTAAAATAACACCTGAAACTATTAAAGAAATAATCAAAACAAATGGCAAAATTAATAGGATAAAAGCATATTCCCAAAATAGTTTTGCCCACATATACCAATTTGCTGTCTTAAAACCAGAACTCAGCCAGGTTTGCTGCAAATCTTTTAGTGAGAGCCGCCCAAAAACCATTTCCTCATATTCAGAAACAGTCACAATAGGAATATTAAGCACCTGAGCATGCAATAAAAACCTTTTCCATTCAGCTCCATATTCGAAAGTATTGTCTACTAAGGTGAAATCAAATTTGCCCAACATCCTCCCATCAATTTTATCAACACCATATAATTCCACCTTCCCTGACTTTGGAAGCCTTGAAACTAAAGTCAAGTCAACCAACCCCACCAGGGGCTTCATTATCATTTTTTGATAGATTGCACGAAAAATCACGGTTAAGACAAACCATACAGAAATCGAAATCAGAACATCCCATAAAAAAACCACTGACTCAAGCGCCAACGTTAAAACAACACCAATCACCACATACATCAAAACTATTCTTAGTACATGCGTAAAATATTCAAAGGAAATAGATCTACCTGAATAGGCATATATCCATAAAAACAGAAAAAGTGAAAATAATTGTACAAAGCGCGCTTTATCAAAGCCTAAAACCCAATGGGAAAAAGTTAAGGCAATAAACAGCAATAAAATCTCCACAAAAAAGATAAAAATCATTCTCTTTTTCATATTATCCAAAACGCCCTAATCTTATTGCCCACCATCATAAATTTTATAGTTTCTTTTGCAACTAAATCCTGACCCTTATCAACAAATTTATATTACTGTATAAGCCCTCTGGCAATTTAAAAAAATGCCCTCTAGAATCGTCTCAAAGCTGAGTCTATTTGAATTATTACTAATGTTTGAAAATGTTTTATTTGCCTGTATTGGGAATGTTTGCCGCAGCCCCTATGCTGAAGCAGCTCTTAGGTACCACTTTGAACAAAAAAAATTACCTTTTCAAACCTCTTCTGTTGGGCTTGGTGCGCTCGTTGGAGAGCCTGCTGACTCATTCTCCATGGCACTGGCCAAGCAAAAACACTATGAACTTTCCCAGCACGTTGCCCAACAAATCACCCGAGAGGCAGTGTTGAATGCTAAACTGATCCTAGCTATGGAACAGGAACATGTAAAACAAATACAAAAACTATACCCCTTTAGTATTGGCAAGGTCCATTTACTAGGTAAATGGCAAAGTAATGCAGAAGTTATGGATCCTTATAAAAAACCTAAAAATGCTTTTGAAACAATGGCAATAAAAATTGACTCGCAGCTTAATGATTGGATTATAAAATTTTATAGTTAAAAATGGAACTCTTATGAAAAAACAAAATATATTGAAGCTATCATCACTGACACTAGTCACTATCTTCTTAGCTGGCTGCTCCTTTCCAGGCATGCACATGACTGATCAGGATGACTACACACCTTCACTTAATTCACAAGGGAAGCCTGAAAGGGCCAAACTCACACCCATTACCGCTGAACTTATTTCAAAACAACGCAGAGCAAATAAAGTCAAACAAATTGAAGCTTCTACACGATACAAGACACCTGAGGGTTTCAGTGCAAATTCTGCAGGATACACTTATGAAATTGGCCCTCAAGATGTTCTAAATGTAATTGTTTGGGATTATAAATCTCTTACCAACCCCGCCACCAATCTGATTAATGCAAACAGCCTCAAGACTAGTGGGTTTACTGTAAATAGTAATGGCAATATTTTTTACCCCTATGTCGGCGATGTTCAGGTTGCCGGAAAAACGGTTGCCGAAGCACGTGATATATTAGCCAGTGAGCTCTCTAAATACCTTAAAGACCCTCAGGTCACTCTACAAGTTGTTGATTTCAACAGCCAACACATCAATGTCATGGGTGCTGTCAAACAGCCCTTAACACTACCTGTACTCAATACACCCATCACTGTATTGGATGCTGTCAATGCAGCAGGTGGCCCTATTCGTTGTGGAAATGCTTTATCAAATGCCACATCTGGCGGCGGCAATCAACTTACCTGTGCTGACACACGGAATGTTATTATCAAGCAAAATGGCAAACAAAGTATTATTAACCTGGACACCCTTATGGCTGCCGACGGCTCCTCAGAAAACTGGATCCTGAACAATCAAAGCGTTGTCTTTATCCCTAATAATGACTTATATAAAGTTTATATCTTGGGCGAAACCAAACAAACTGGAGCATTTAATATGATAAATGGCGCCATGTCTCTCCAGGATGCAATTGTTGCTGCTGGTGGCGTTAATAATAGATCATCCCCTGCTTACACTTATATTGTCAGAAGTTATGAAGAAAAACCTGAGGTTTTCTCCATCGACTTACGTTCTCCTGACGCTTTGTTGCTTGCAGGACAGTTTGATTTAAAACCCCACGATATTGTCTTTACTTCTATAAACAAACTTGCCAGTATTGGCCAAATTATTGGTTATATTGCTCCTG
>CAXBFV010000019.1:0-9998 GCA_963974985.1 uncultured Gammaproteobacteria bacterium
GCGTGCCAAGAAGTTACCATGGCTGGTTGATTTGAGGGATGAGTCAGACTTTGAGCACCCAGTACGATTGGTTTTAATACTGCGTTCAAATCGTGTGGATGTGAAGTCCTTAATGGGGCATCTATTTGCTACGACAGATTTAGAAAAAAATTATAGATTGAACTTTAACATCATTGATATGAATGGTCGCCCTCGTGTATTTTCATTGGTTGAAATTATTTCTGAATGGCTAACTTATCGTAAAGAAACGATTGTGCGCCGTACAGAGTTTAAGCTAGATAAGATTTTAGAGAGGTTGCACCTTTTAGATGGTTTTTTGATCGCTTATCTGAATATTGATGAAGTCATTGCAATTATTCGAACAGAGGATGAGCCTAAGCCAAAATTGATGGAGCGTTTTAACCTTTCTTCGGCTCAGGCAGAAGCTATTTTGGAATTGAAACTCAGGTTTTTAGCCAGGCTTGAAGAAATGAAGCTTACTGCAGAACGTGAAGGGCTGGAGGAAGAGCGTGAATATCTGCAAGGGTTATTGGATGACCCAGCAAAGTTAAAGCGTTTGATGGTTAAAGAATTAAAAGCCTTACAGGTTGAGTTTGGAGATGCGCGACGTTCACAAGTTGTTGAGAGAGAAGAAGCGAAAGCTTTAAAAGAATCCGATTTAATGCCGGTAGAAAGTGTGACCGTTATGATCTCAAAACTAGGTTGGGTGCGCTGTGCCAAGGGTCATGATATTGATCCAGAGTCCATAAGCTATCGCTCAGGAGATGAGTATGGAACGTCGAGTATGGGTAGAAGTAATGAATATGCCTTATTCTTTGACAGCCTTGGAAAGTGCTACAGCATCTTGGCAAATCTCTTACCTTCCGCGCGCGGTCAGGGAGAGCCTGTTACAGGTAAATTAAAGCTTGATGAATCTGCCGTGATTAAAGATGTAGTCTTAACTTCTGAAGGTAAAAATGTTTTGGTGGTCTCAAGCTTTGGGTTTGGGTTTCTAGGATGTGCAAATTACATGATTTCAAAAAACCGCAGCGGCAAACAAATTGTTTCCTTGCCAAAAGGTTCAAGTTTGATTCGTCCTGAGGTGATAGATAAAAGTGGAGAAGAATTAAACCATCAGGTGGTGTTGATCACCAATCAAGGACGTTGTTTAGTGATTGCTTTAACCGAAGTTCCTGAGCTGAATAAAGGTAAGGGTAATAAGTTGATTAATATCCCAGGACAAGCCGCGACGAAAGAACAAGTTCAGCATGTCCACGTTTTAAAGACCGGTGATGTATTAAAGATATTCTCTGGCAAACGTCATATGACGCTTTCAGATGCAGATTTAGAGGTTTATAAAGGGAAGCGTGCTTTAAGAGGTACCTTATTACCGAGAGGTTTTCAGACTGTTAACCGATGTGAGGTGATTTCAGTTTAGCTACTTCTATATAGATGTAAGGTTTACTCAAAAAGCATCAGGATAATTGAAGCAATAAGCAGGCACCCTAAAACAAGATTAAAAATACGTACTTGTTGATTATTCTTAAGCATTTTCTTAAAAAAGTGTCCACCGATAAGCCAAGTGCCAGTGCAAGGAAGCGTTGAAGTAAGATAAATAATAGCAATGATTAATACTTGTGTGGTCATGCTCATTTGCATTTGTGTTGAGGTGTAAGTGGCGATGACACCAACAGACATCATCCACGCCTTGGGGTTGACCCATTGAAATAAGGCGGCTTGAAAAAAAGTCAGAGGTTTTGCGGTTTTTTTACCTGAAGTATGCGAAGAGGAAGACATAATTTTAACGGCCAGGAAAAGCATGTAGGCCGCTCCCAAAATCTTAATGACCCAATGAATTTCAGGATAATCCGTAAAAAGACTTGAGAGTCCAAATCCAATACACAACACCATTAATGTAAAGCCAAGACAAATGCCAAAGAAATGCGGTAAAGATTTTTTGATGCCAAAGGTTAAGGTCGACATCATGATCATGAAATTATTTGGACCGGGGGTGATTGTGGTCGAGATGCAAAATAAGTAAAGCGCAAGGTAAAAAGACATGGGGTTATTCCAGTTTATATATGAAGAGGATTGTAGAGGAATAGGGCCTTGAAGTATATTTCAATGCTAGCGTAAAAAGTAAACACATACGGTTGCAATTTTTGCCCACTTCTATATCCTTTTGAAGCTATTAAATATGGCTAATCTGATAGAGTTTCCCTTCCTAAAAAGGTCGTCATTCCTGTGAAGACAGGAATCCAGTACTTTTAGATAAAAAAGTATTTGGCATAACTTTATCGAGTGAGCTGTTAATGGTTTCTAATAAGAGAGTTTGCACGGTCGAACTCAGATTTGATAAAAGGGATATTTGGATATGCGTAGTTTTTATGGAGCAGAAGTCACAGAACAAAAAGCAGGCGAAACCGTAACCGTTTGTGGTTGGGTGCATCGTCGTCGTGATCATGGTGGCGTTATCTTTCTAGATATTCGTGATCGTAGTGGTTTGGTGCAAGTCACCATTCAACCAGAGAATGAAGTGGCTTTTCCAACTGCAGACTCTGTTCGTCATGAATATGTGATTTCAGCGACAGGCGTGGTGACACTGCGTCCAGAAGGCCAAGAAAATCTGAATCTTAAAAGTGGTCGCATTGAAATTATTGGCGATAGCATTACGATTTTAAATGAATCTGAAACGATTCCTTTCCAAATTGATGAACATCAGCATGTAGGTGAAGATGTTCGTTTAAAGCATCGTTATATTGATTTACGTCGTCCTGAAATGCAGCAGCGTCTGATGTTGCGTGCAAAAGTGGCTTCCTTTATTCGTCGTTATTTAGATGGAAAAGACTTTTTAGATATTGAAACCCCTGTTTTAACTAAAGCAACCCCTGAGGGTGCGCGTGATTATTTGGTGCCCAGGCGTACAAATAAAGGTGCCTTTTATGCCTTACCGCAATCACCTCAATTGTTTAAACAGTTATTAATGGTGTCAGGATTTGATCGTTATTATCAAATTGTAAAATGTTTCCGTGATGAAGATTTGCGTTCAGACCGTCAGCCTGAATTTACCCAGGTGGATATTGAGGCTTCTTTTGTTTCTGAAGAAGATATCATCACCATGATGGAATCGATGTTGGTGAAACTTTTTAAAGAGGTGATTAATGTAGATCTTGAAACACCATTTCAACGTATGCCTTATGCCGAAGCGATTCAAAACTACGGTTCAGATAAACCAGATTTAAGAATTCCATTAACGTTGATTGATGTGGATGACTTGATGGTCAATGAAGCCTTTAATGTTTTCGCAAATCCTGCAAAGGCAGAAGGTTCCAGAGTTGCGGCCTTAAATGTGCCAGGCGGTAATGAGTCCTTGTCTCGCAAAAAGATTGATGCTTATACAAAATTCGTGAGTATTTATGGTGCGCGTGGTTTGGCTTATATTAAAGTAAATGACAAAGCCGCGGGACGTGATGGTTTGCAATCTCCGATTGTTAAGAATCTATCTGATGAATGTTTGGCAGCGGTTCTAGAACGTACGGGTGCGGTTGATGGCGACCTTATTTTCTTTGGTGCAGATAAAGCCAGCATTGTGAATGATGCCTTGGGTGCCTTGCGTTGTAAACTAGGTGAAGACTTGAATTTATACACTAAGAAATGGGCGCCTTTATGGGTGGTTGATTTCCCAATGTTTGAGAAAGTTGAAGGTGGGTTGCATGCGATTCATCATCCATTTACGGCACCGACTATTGATTCTTTAGATGACTTAAACCACGCCCCTGAAAAACTTTTATCGCAAGCCTATGATGTAGTCTTAAATGGTTATGAGTTAGGCGGTGGTTCAATCCGTATTCATGATCAAAAAATTCAGAAGAAGGTCTTTGAACTTTTAGGTATTTCTGATGAAGAAGCACAAGAGAAATTTGATTTCTTATTAAATGCGTTAAAATATGGTGCGCCACCGCATGGTGGGATTGCTTTAGGATTAGATCGTTTAATTATGTTAATGACAGAAACGGATAATATCCGTGATGTGATTGCCTTCCCTAAAACCCAAACGGCCAGTTGCTTGATGACTTCAGCACCTTCACAGGTTGATCCATCTCAGCTGCAAGAGTTAGGTGTAAAAGTGATTCAGGAAGTGAAAGAACCTGACTCAGAAACGGCTACGGTTGAGTAGCAACTAAATCTATAAAATGAAATTGTCCTGAAATGTGTTTCTCTCCTGTTTGTACTGAAATAGGAGTGTTAAACATGGGGCCGTCATAGACGAAAGTATGGAATTCGCCATTTTCCCCACAAGGATCTACGTCTTCTGGAAACTCTTGAAGTAATTTTAAATTAAATTCTCTCCCCAGAAACTTTTCAGAAAGTTGTGCGGTATCCACACAAGTAATAATAGCTTTTAGACCGCCATCAATCATTTCTTGGGCAAGCGCCTGAGTTGGTTTTTGCCATAAAGGAAAGACCGGTTTTATGGTGGCATCTTTTAAACTCTCTATTCGATAACTTCTAACATCCTCTAAATACAAATCCCCAAATGCCATGGTGTTAACTTTTTGAGATTCGGCGTGTTGGATAAAGTTTTGCATTCTTTCGACATAGGTGTCATGTGAAACGTCTTGTGGGAGATTGATCATATGAAGTGGGAGATTTAAGGCCTCTGCTTGCGCTTCAACCAAGGAATGGCGAACGGCATGCATGCAGACTCTTTCTGCCTCTTCATTAAAAGAGGTGAATATTCCAGTGATGTTTAAGTCTGCTTGTTTCTGTAATTGGAAGAGACTCCAGGCGCTGTCTTTACCAGAACTCCAGCTTAGCCAACAGCTTCTTTTAGATGAGTTTTGTTGCATAGGAAGTATGGGCCATAAATTAAGTATGTGTAGGATACACAATTTAAATATTGTTGAGCTAAAATTTATAGCAGTGATGAATTATTTTTATGGGTGTAAAAGTGCTATTTGGAAAAGATAAAGTTCAAACAAAAGAAGAGGTTGAGCGTTCTGTATTAGAACAAGTGGCCTTACAATCGGTAAAAGAACAGCGTGCAAAGAGACGATGGGGTGTATTTTTTAAAAGTTTATTTTTTGTTTATTTGCTTTTTGTATTGGGCTCTGTTTGGAAAAATAATGATGCATCCGTGTCTTTATCTGAAAGCAAACCACATGTGGGGATTGTTGATCTAAAAGGTGTGATTGCGAGTGATTCTGATGCAAGAGCTAACTATATAAATCAAAGCTTGACAGAAGCGATGAAAAATAAGCAAACCAAAGCCGTGATTATGAGAATTAATAGTCCAGGTGGCAGTCCCGTACAATCAGATGAAATTTTCCAGCATATTCGAGCGCTTGAAAAAGAGTATCCGCAAAAGCCAATTTATGCAGTTTGTGAAGATGTTTGTGCATCTGGCGGATACTATATTGCCTCTGCTGCAAAAGATATTTATGCCAATAAAATGTCGATTGTGGGGTCTATTGGTGTGATTGCAGCTGGGTTTGGTTTCGTAGGGGCAATGGATAAGATAGGGGTAAAGCGTCGCCTTTATACCGCCGGTAAAAACAAAGGATTTTTGGATCCTTTTTCTCCTCAAAGCCCTGAGCAAAAAGCAGACATGGATAAAATGCTGGCACAAACACATGAGGTGTTTATTCAATCCGTTGAAGAAGGCCGTGGAGATCGGCTTAATTTAAAAGAAAAGGATACGATCTTCTCAGGTCTACCTTTTAGTGGCATTGAAGGAAAGAAGTTAGGTCTAATTGATGGCTTTGCAACGGTGCGACAATTGGCCAAAGATAAAATGGATTTAGATGAATTTGTGAATTATTCTAGAAAGAGAACGTTCTTTGAAAAGGTTATTGGGGATTTGGGTGGTCAGGTGGTTTATAAGCTAATGGCCTATAGCCATTTGTCTTTGAAATAAAATAGTGGGGGAATACAAAGTGAGTCATGAGCAGCATATATGTAATTGTAGATGATGATGTTGAGCTCTTAGAAATGGCTTTGTTTCAGTATTAACCTCTAATTTCCCATTATTTTTTTCAGGTAATTCTATAGCTTTTGGGCACACTATTCGCCGTTGTGGTTATCCGCAAGTTCTTCAAAACAAAGGCTATTTTGAGGGTGAGCTTTATTGGTTGCCAGTAATCTCACGCTAATGAGCGATGCGGCAATGCCTTATGATGCTAATTTAGTTGAAGGTATGTCTGTAAAATCAAAATGGTTTTTTAAAAAGGTGTGCATTGCAAAGAAATCAGGTATGGTGTGCACAATATATAGACAGGCGTCTTAATCAATCAAACCTAAAGAGAGAAACGTGATGCAACAGCTCACCCCGGAAGGACAACAGACTATTAATAATATTGCTCAACGTTATGGTATTAGTTCTGAATCTGTCAGTACGATACTTAATGCCGTCTCTAATGGTGGTGGAACCGCAGCACAATTTTATTGTCAAGAACTTGGTGGCGGCGGGCAATGGATGCAAGGCGGCATGACAATGGTCGGGGACATGTTTAACTATGGTTTAAAATCAACGGTAGATAATCTATGCAGTGAGCTATCCGTACTCCTTGCCAATCAACCTGTTTATGCGCCACAACAACCCTTATCGCAACCATCAGTGAGTTTATTTGTGCCTGAAGCAAATGGTGCAAATTATGGTAATTGGTGGCCTGCAGATCTGAGCTCACCAAATTCAACAGGTGGCCAAAATAATCTTCGTTATGCTTACTTTGGTAATGCAAGAAGACTTGCCGTTGACCTGAATGGTGATATTACTGTCTATGACACATTAGATCATCAAATTGGAGGCGTTTCACAACAACAAGGCAATGGCGCTTCATTTACTTTCAGTAGTCAATATGGTGTTGTTTCTTTGGAAAGTTTGCCTGTTATTTCTCATAATGGTATGGCACCTACAGCTACTGAAACTATGATGGAAACACCAACTTCGGCGCCACAGTTTTATCAAGAACCAGTCACTGAACAGTTCAATTCAGCGACTCAAAACTTTGAATTAAATTCTGCTACAGCTACGGTTCAAGAAAATGACATGATTAGCATGATTCAAAGTCTTGCTAAATTAAAGGATATGGGAATTCTAACAGAAGATGAGTTTTCTTCTAAAAAGGCTGAGTTGCTTAACAAAATTTAAGAGAGGCTTTATGCCGTATTTATTACAATCGGTGTTGTATTGCCCATAATTTTAAAAAAGAGAAGCTTGTTCAATGGATGTTCTAATTGATTTTATTGCGTATTAATAAAGTGGTTGGTTAAGACTATTATTTTAAATCTTATTCCTGTTCGGGAATATTTCCCCCTTTTTATCTTGAAATAAAGAATTTGATTACCGGTCGGTAATATTTAATTTCTGGGAAGTCCTAGAGTGACGAAACTGGTGGAGGCGGCGGGGCTCGAACCCGCGTCCGAAAACCCTCAATCATTGGATCTACATGCTTAGGTCAGTCTATTGGATTTAATTATCAACCTCCCGACGACCAGGGTAAGTTAATATCGATCCTGTGAAAATTTAGCAAAATGGTGTCAGGCAAACCTTAATGCGATCTTATGAAAAGGATGAGTGGATAATGAATTCGGTTCATAAGCACACCAAATATATCCACCGTGTAATCTAAGGTTTAGTTAGATTAAGCAGCTTTTGCAATAGCAGCGAAACCGCTGTCATTAGCTGCAACACGAGTTGCTTTTGTATTGCCAGTTATTATAGCAATTGTACCTGATATTAACGAGGTCAATACCCCCTCGACATGCACCGCAGACCTTGTAGCTCTCGTCGAAACCATAATCGCCCCCAGTGCTTACTATGTTACGCCGTAATTCACTGCTTTGCAAGTAGACTAAAAAAATAAGAATCCTTTATATTCTGAGGTTTGATGGGTGACTTTATAGTTGTTTCCGGTAAAATACCCCAAGTTATGGAAATATAAAAAGAAGCCTCTGTAAAAGAGGGGCCTTTAAAAGATAGTTGGAGCAATAATGCCTACAATCACTTTGCCTGATGGCTCAGAAAGAAAATTTGATCACGCCGTATCCGTTATGGATGTCGCTAATGACATTGGCCCAGGCTTAGCCAAAGCAACGTTAGCCGGGGTGGTGGAAGGTGAAACGGTTGATGCGAGTTTTGTTATTCAAGATGATGCAAAACTTCAAATTGTTACTGCGAGAGATGCCGCGGGTCTTGAGATTATTCGACATTCTGCAGCGCATTTGATGGCGCAAGCTGTTAAGCAACTTTTTCCAAAGACTCAAGTGACTATTGGTCCTGTTATTGAAGATGGGTTTTTCTATGACTTTGCTCGTGAAGAAGCCTTTACAGAAGAAGAGCTTACACAAATTGAAAAAAGAATGGCAGAATTAGTTAAAGCTAATTTAGAAATCACACGCAAAGAAATTGTACGTGATGAAGCAATCCAATACTTTGAATCTATAGGCGAAAGCTATAAAGCAGAGATCATCCGTGATCTGCCTGAAACTGAAACATTAACATTGTACATGCAGGGTGACTTTACAGATCTTTGCCGTGGGCCTCATGTGCCAAACACAGGACACTTAAAGGTATTTAAAATCATGCGTACTGCTGGTGCTTATTGGCGTGGTGACTCAAATAATGAAATGCTGCAACGTATTTATGCGACTGCTTGGACCGATAAAAAAGAACTTAAAGCTTATTTGCATCGTTTGGAGGAAGCAGAAAAGCGTGATCATCGTAAACTAGGTAAGCAGTTGAGCCTTTATCATTTTCAAGAAGATTCACCGGGTATCGCATTTTGGCATCCTAAGGGTACTGAAATTTGGCGTGCCGTTGAAGATTATATGCGCGATTCGAATACACGTTTTGGTTGTACTGAAATTAGAACGCCTTTGATTGCAGATGTTTCTTTGTGGGAAAAATCAGGGCATTGGTCAAAATATGCAGAAAACATGTTTATGACAAGTTCTGAAAATAGAGATTATGCATTGCGCCCTATGAACTGTCCAACTTGTGTGCAGGTTTATAACCATAAACTCCATAGTTACCGTGACCTTCCTGTGCGGATGGCTGAGTTTGGCATAGTGCATCGTAATGAAGCCTCAGGGGCGCTACACGGGCTTTTAAGAGTGCGTAGTTTTACTCAAGATGATGGACATGTTTTTTGTACCGAAGACCAAATGGAAGCAGAAGTGATCCAAATGGTTGAGCAGTGCTTTGAGGTCTACAAGGATTTTGGATTTACTGATTTTGATGTTAAATTGGCGCTTCGTCCAGAGCAAAGAATTGGTTCTGATGAAGATTGGGATAAGTCTGAAAAAGCCTTAGCAGCGGCATTAGAACGTGGAAATGTGCCTTTTGAATATTTGTCTGGCGAAGGTGCATTTTATGGACCAAAGATTGAGTTCCATTTAAAAGATGCGATTGGACGTAGTTGGCAGTGTGGAACAATCCAGATGGATTTCTCCATGCCAGAACGTTTGGGTGCGACTTATGTTGATGAAAATAGTAATAAAAAAGCACCAGTCATGTTGCATCGTGCAATCGTTGGTTCTTTAGAGCGTTTTATTGGAATGTTGGTTGAGCATTATGCTGGAAAATTTCCAGTATGGTTATCACCAGTACAAGTAGCATGTCTTGGAATTACCAATAAACAAGATGAATATCTGCAAGATCTGGTTAAAAAATTAACAAAAAGTGGAATTAGAACGGAAATAGACTTGAGAAATGAGAAAATTGGGTTTAAAATCCGCGAGCACACTTTAGCTAAGGTGCCTTATCTTTTAGTTGCTGGAGAAAAAGAGGCTGCTGAAAATAAGGTTTCTGTTCGTAAAAGAAACGGAGAAGACCTAGGCGTAATGAGTGTTGATGAGTTTTCTGTATTATTGCATCAGGAAATTGATCAAAAAAATTAATTAATGAAATTGGAGGAATACCTATTAAAGCTACAGATAAAAAAAGTAAAAATCGCCTAAATGGAGACATAGCCGTACCAGAGGTGCGACTCGTTGGACATGAAGGTGAGCAGCTAGGT
>CAXBFV010000020.1:0-9856 GCA_963974985.1 uncultured Gammaproteobacteria bacterium
ATATTTGGCACCTTTGCATAAGGTGTTTAACTGTAAGGAAATGGGGAAATTTAAGCATCAGAAGAAGCTTGAAAAAGCCCATGCAGAAGTGACGCAGTTGTCTACAAAATTTGCCTTGATTCAAAATAAGGGCCAAGCGGCGGCGGCTGAAGCACAATCAAAATTGACTAATTCAGTCGCTGACCTGAAATCAGGGCTTGGCACGCATTTAAAAGCACTTAAAAATAAAGTCCCTGGACTTAACGCAGATCTAAATAAAGCGCATGCAGGATATACGGAAGCGCAAGCTAAATTTGAGAAAGCGCAGCAGGCGCTGCAAGCCAAACAAGCAGAAGCCATGGCAGATATCAATAATGAAAAATCTGACGTAGAGGCCAAACTTGGGCCCTTGCAAGCTAAGGCTGAAAAAGCACATGCTGAAGCTGAAGCAAAGTATGCGGCATTGTCAAAAGCTGCGGCAGCACGTGAAGCAAAGTTATCCGCAATGTCTGATAAGCTTAATGCACAATATGGGACAAAAGTTGCCGCAGTATCAACTGCAGCAGATGCAGTGGCAGTGGCAAGTTCAATGCTTTATTGCGATCCTAATATGGCTAATTTACTCTCTGCTGCAAGTGTGATTGCTGAAGTTTTATCGCTTCCTATGGGGCAGCTGAATCAGTTAAACCAGTTATCGAATGATATTGAGAATAAAATTAATAACGGCGTAGGCGGCTCAGGCATTTCACCGATTCAAAAAATAAAAAACACTTTGGGTAATGCGCAGAATAAAATTGGCAATATGCAAAATGATCTGAGTAATCAAGTCGATCAACAGCTAAATAATGTACGTCAGCCGCTGACAAATATGATGTCTCAGGGGATGGGAGCCATTCAAGAAAAATGTAATAATTTGAGCAATAGCTTAAATCAACTTCAGCAGCAACATCCTGCATGTCCAAACTGCTCAGATGCAGTGAACAATATGCAAAATAAGGTTATGGATGTCCAGGGACAAATCAATAACATAATGAATGATCCTGCAAATGCACAGGGTCAGGTGCAAGGTCAGCTTGGAAATGTTCAGGGACAAGTGATGGGTTTAATGGGGCAAGCCAATAACGTTTCTGGGAATATGCAGGGCGAATTCGCTAATGTGCAGAACACAGGCATGATGCTGCAAGGTGCTGCATCAAATTTGCCGCCCTTTCCTAATGCGCAGGGAGCATTGTCTCAGGTTAATTTGCCTCAAGCCCCTAATTTGTCCTTAATGCAAACTGCAACCATGGTCGTGCCCGCTTTGGCAGATGCCTTGAATAATATTGTGGCTGCGAGAGGGTGTAAAAAAGATCGTGAGGCAGCTCAAGAGGGTGGTGCAGAAATGTTGGCAGTCTCTTCTGGTGCAACGGCAAAGTGTGTTACAGGAGGGGCACCAATTAAGCTTAATATCCTTGATTTTGGCGTGAATCTAGCACCTGGGAAACCAGCGACATTGCCAATTAACATCACTCCTTTCCTTAATGTAAAACCTTTTTCCCCTTGTACCAACCCTGCAAACCCATTGGTGATTGCTTCGCTTGGTGCACCGTCAGCTTGTACACCTTTGATTATTCCTTGGTTTCCTTTAGCGATTAAGACGAAGGCCATTCATTTAAATGTCGTGCGTGAAAACAGTCAGGCGCATTGTGCCTTTACGGCGATGAGTGGCATGATCATGATTGAAAACCCGGGGCAAGAAGATGTGAAGGTGGCGTAGCCACTCCCGCTACTTGATCGCGGGATCTATAGAAGAAGCAAAGCTATAAAGAAGAGGGAAAAATAAAATGGCAGGACAAAATATAGTAGAAGTTGAGTTATCTCCCAAAGAGTCACAAATAGAAATAGCCGCAACGCATAATGGTGAAAAAGCAAAAAAATGCAATTTTATCATTAATGCGACCGAAGAAAAACCAAACTCAAAAGAGATCATTCCGGGTGGCACCATTACCAAACAAAGTAAAGTTGTTCAAGTTATTGCTGATGAAACTATCACCCATAAGATCAAAAATTCTAAGTCTAAAACTCAGATGAATGAAAAAGAAATACTTTTGCAGGTAGGTCAGTCTACGATAAGTGTTTCTGATGATGGCATAGTACTTTCTTCTGGTGGATGTACGATTAAATTAAGTGCTGAGGGTATAACAGTTAATGGGGCAAGTATTGAATTCCAGATAGATGGTGCAATTAAAATGGCTGCAGGGGATATTTCAGGTTCTGCCGGGAGCATTTCATTTCAATAGTTGTTCTCAGTTCGTAAAGTTAATATGGAGTGGTAATATGAGCTCCTTGGGTCTGGTTTTTTTGATTATATTTCTATTTGGCTATCTGTGAATCCTAACTTCAGTCTGTAAAACCGATTAATTACTTGAACGTAGCAATCAAAGCTAAGGAGTTGATGATATGGGTGAAGAAAGTATATTGATTGACTCAGCAGCTGCACCTTCTTTTCTGAGTGGAATTGGACGAATGCTATGCTGGATGCTTTTTGTGGTGAGCTGACGGGCTTGGAAAGACAAGTAATGGCAGCTTCATTGGCGATTAATGGTGTTAGAGATTTCTTTTGGGCGCTTCAAGGTGCAAATAAGTGGAATTCTGGTTTCCAGCCTACACAGAGTGCTTCAGCGCAATGGGGAGCTCAACAGTTATGGTCACATTGTATCTGGGGTGATTGTTTTAGGGTTGATGGGGCATCAAGTTTGTTGTAAGGGAAAGAAGATCACTCTGATTGAAAGGAGCAGATTGGACGGTCAGCCCAAAGAATCCACGTTTTTATTAAAAGCTTTTCTGGCTTGGATGGCTGCAAGTGCAGCAATTAGCTCTTGGGATTATGGTGCGTTTCTTGGCCTTAGTGCTCATAGCCGAACTGAAATGAGCGCGAGAAATCAAAAATTTTATTCAGCTTGGCTTACAGGTGTGTTTGAAGGATTAACACAAGGTTTGTTAACAGAGGGCCTTGAGGCGCTAATAATTAAATTTGTTAATAGTAAAACTTGGGTGAGTCGAGATATTTCCCATTCTGCGTCCTTTTACTTG
This sequence comes from uncultured Gammaproteobacteria bacterium, assembly GCA_963974985.1. Classification (GTDB taxonomy): domain Bacteria; phylum Pseudomonadota; class Gammaproteobacteria; order Francisellales; family Francisellaceae; genus CAUZSH01. Next base: position 3,052 of record CAXBFV010000020.1, read on the forward strand.
GGAAAATTATTTTCATGTCTGTGCTTTAGTGATCAACAAGACTTAAGTGATCGTTTGCTTTCATCTAATGAACTTGATAGGCCTTTTTTTCACTGTCCATCTTTAGATGATTTATGGAGTGGCCTGGTTAAGTTAATTAAGTCTGTAACGCTCGGAGGGCTGAGTGGCAGCCTTTGGCAGATTGTCTTTGTTGCTTGTATTATGCCCTCTGATGGTAAGCAGCTTCATCCGGTCGTAACCGCAATTTGTGTCTGTATGGTATGCTTTATAATGAATGGAATCTATGCTGTAAATGGTTTTCCAAGATTAGCCCGAGGTGTTAGTAGAGCATTTTCTCCGCAGAGCAGTGAGCGCGCTTCAGGTAGCGGAAATCTTAATGTTGATACAGGCTATGATGTGGGTAATCAGCGTCCGGATGGTTATGTTTAATGATTCCAGCAGTTAATATTTCATTGTCTGCTGGAATTTATTGAGTGTAAAAATAGTTATACAAATAAGCTGCTCTCAAGATTTCCTTATTAAGTTCTTGGTATATTGGGGCAAGATTCTTTAGTTTTCCTGACTCTTTTATGTGGTTTTATTTTAAAAGTTACAAAAACGTTACAAGAGGGAAATATCTTGTACACGTTATTGAGATAGGGTTTAGTGTAGAATAAAATTTCTAATTAGAGCTAAAAATGGTTAGTAAAATAGGGTTTAGATTAAAGTACAAACTGTTAGGGGTTACCGAGCTCACTATGAGCGCAGGTATGACAGCTTTAATGAGAGCGTTGGAGAATAACCAAGGTGCACTTAGTGTGATTAACGATAACCTTCTTGTTTCCGGTGCTGGCAGTCTTATTCCCATTTTAAAAAAATCCATAGAAACAAAAAGTTACTTGAATGCGGATGCGGGTAATAATTTGGGAATAAATGCTGTTCAAGGTTGGTGGGTTGGAATTATTTACTCCCTTCTTCTCCATGGGAAGCTTGGGGGATTTTTAGATTGCCTTAAACAAACATCCAGTCGACGGAGCACTCAATATCAGTATTACTTAGTTTACTTTTTAAGGGTGTCAGTATTTAAGGAAGCCTGTTCATTTGGGGAAGTGGAAGCTGAGCGTGAGCGTGATGAAAAATACCCTGTTTATGCGCTGTCAGCTTTTTTAAGAAGGGAAGAGGAAAAACTCATTCCCTTTTTGTCGGAATTAAAAGACTATTATTTGACAAATACCATGAGTGGGGTATCTGAAAATATGGATCTTCAGGCTGCGAAAAAAGCGCTGGAGCAGGCAGTAATTAATTACTACGATAAGAAGAAAGCAAAAGCAAATACTGGTGGGGGTTTTTCTGGTTTTTTTGGGGGTGTCGCACATAAGTTCAAAAATCAGTGCAGAACTCCGTTGCAAGTAACTCAAAATAAATTTAGTAGTTATTTTGATATTAAAGGCGATGAACGTATAGGGGTGACTAAAGTTACTTTAAAAGATAGTAGGATGACCGGCCATCTAATGGCAGAGGATATTCAGAAGATGCTCAATTTTTTTTTGGGTGAGGCTGTGGGCAACTCAGATTCTTTTAATTGTATGATAGAAAGGTTGAATGATGTCAGGTTATTTGAAATAAAAGAGAGAGAACACCAAATAACTGTTGAATACATCGATGGCAAGAAGACACAGAAGTTGGAACTAATTGCTTCGACTCAACAGAGTAAATTAAAGCCATGTGAAGAGTGCTGGAAAGAGTTAGAAGAGTTTGTTAATGTTTTTGAAAAGGCTTATTATATAGTTGATCCAATTGTGTTTTTATTAAGTAGGCGTGCCTCAGAATGTAGGCAAAGCGCAAATGGTTATTTTGTCTCGAATAGTAGTAAAGACTTGTCGATAGCAAGAGAAGAGATTTTAAAAGTTTGTATCAAGGGGATGCTGGAAACCCCTATGACTTATCACAAACTTCTTGAGACTTCTTGGGAGGCTAATTCAAGGAAGACAGATTCTGAGCATTTTAATCCACAAACAACTATAATGGGAAAATCATTTAAGTGGCATGGCGAAGGAGAGACGCATAAGTTACTTAATGAATTACGTTCGCTAGATAAAGGGAATATTAAGGCTTACTTAAATGACCAGATGCGCAAAATATATCCAAGTCTCCCGCGTTATGAAAGAGCTGAGTATGACAAAGTAATTACCTATATGGGTAGTCAGGAAAATATGGGATCATTCCAGCCTGATACAATTGTTTCGAAGCCATCTATATCCCAACCACAGCCTTCTTTACCTGGATCACCTGTAGGCTCGAGTCATAGTATTTTACAGCAAACCCCAGCCCCAGGCTCACCTCATCTTTTGCCCTCTGCGGTCGCAGCAAACACTGACAACCTAAGCACACCTCCAAATAACTCTTTTGCTTCTTCTACCCCATCTACGGAGCCAGGAAGGCCTGCCATGACAAATCCTCATGGCTTCCCACCTCGTAGTGCTCAATCGCACTCTTCAGGAGAAAACTCGCCTGCGGATAGAACTCTTTTTCACCAAACACCTCTGAGTAACCCTTTTATTTATACTTCAGGCGATAAACAAGAATATGGCATTGAAAAGTTAAAGGATACATCTGATAAAACTTTTAGGTTTGACAATGAGAGTCGTAAACCTGTGTATTTAGATCAACCAGTAAGTCAGGTAAATTTACTTGAGCTGATGAGTCGAGTTGTTGCATTTCAAGGCTCGCATACGGTATTGTCATCTCAGTCAGTAATGTTGGAAAATAGGCTGGATGAAGTAAAAGACTCTAATTTCCTTTCAGCCTGTCAAGGAGCTTTAGAGACATTTAGAGAGCAGCGAGCTATTAAAAATATATTGGTTCTTGTATCAATCAGAAATAAAATTCGATCAGGATCATCAAGTTCAGTTGCAACTGAATCTCATTATCAATATCAGTTGCTTGTATTTCAGAAAAAAGAACGGAGTGGAGTAGAAATTCAGTTTTATTCACCTTTCCCAGTAAATAGTGATATTCATCAATTTAATGAAACATTAACTTCAGTATATAAAAGGACACAGAGCAATAATATTCGCTACGAGGGATTGACATTCACTACAAATATTGAGTCACATTTTTTACATCAAATTAGTTATGAATGGGGCGAAAGCACAATGCAAAAATCTGCATTGTTAGTCGCCTTTTGTGCAATGTGTATTGCAAATGTGCCCTCTGTTTCTATAAAGGAACAGGTTCAAGCGTATTCTTTATCTTTAGTGAATGTTTTTAATTCTTATGGAGCGACTCTTATTGGAGTATCTGATACAGCTTTAGGTGGCAAAAAAGTAGGTTTCACTTCTGACCAATGTTTTGATAACCGTTCATTCTCTGATAAAGGGGACTTGAATACACTTATCTGTCAGTTTGGTTTATTGGGTGACTATGGTCGAACAGTGGTGCATTTGATGCGTACTTATGAGCCGGATTTGAAACAGCGTAAAATTGCCGTTGGGGGTATGTTTCGTTGGCGAAATATTCATAATATTGAACAACTAAAAGCAGAATTTAAAAGCCTTGCTCTTCATGTATTCAAATACTTAGCTAATGGTTATGAGCAGGTATTCGTTCCTGTTCTTAATCAAAAAGGAATAAAAGAAAACCCTATAGCTTATTCATATCATCTGCTTGTTTTTAAGAAGGTAAAACGTCTATTTACAGTTGAGGGAAAAAATGTAGAGAAGGAAACGATTGAAGTGGGTTTATATAATTTTTTGGGTGATGAGTTTTCACCTGCGTATGAAAATGATAAGAATGAGGAATTTGCTAGTCTTCTATCATATGGCTTGTGGGAGGCAAAACGAGAAAACTCTATTAGATTTAATTTCATCGAAAATGGCATTCATTTTTATAGATACAATCTTGGGCTAGTCTTAGGATCAAGATATGGTGGATTATTTTCGTCAGCTATTTTTGTAATTTCAAGTATTGCGTTCCAAACAAATCCTAATGCTCGTTCAGTTTTTGCTCAGTTTTATTTTGAATTTCAAAGGTTAACATTAGGAACCTATGGTTCAGATTTTTTGAAAAACATGCTGAGTGTTCAGAGTAGCTATATTGAAAATGGACTTTTTACTAGACTTTTTAATAATGGGCGCGTGATGCATGGGAAATATCATCAGCTAATTAACCAACAAAAATTTATTTGCTCTGATAAAATTACATCACTAAACTTTAATGAATCATTGAAGGTAGATGAGAGTCAAACCCAAAAATTTATTGCAGTACGACAACCGCTACTGACACAACGCCTTGGCAAAATACCTTTTGACCCAATCTGGCAATACGATGCATTGGGAACGCTTACGACACACCGTGGACCAGTGCCTTATGAGCATAATGTCTTTAAAGGTCGACCTGAATTTTATGTGGAGCAGAATGTTAGGGATACTCTGTCATTTGGGGCAACTAAAAACTGGGACCAAGAAATTTTAGCACATAGAGAGGTGTTGGGCTTAAGCTATGCTCAACTAGGTCGACTTGCATATAGTAAAAGCCCTGGCGAGAAACTAAGACTTATGGATCAATGGGTGCATAATGATGAAATTAAAAAGGAAGTCATCGCTTCTCCGGTTTGTGTTGATATGGCCAAAGAAGAACTGAAAGCGTTGGTGGATATAAATGGTGGCGTAGAGCACCCAGAGCAGGCAGGTAAAATAGTCGAAGTAAAGTTTAAAAAATCAGGTGCATCTTTGGATCCAGTGAAGTTTATAAAACTTGCGCTTTGTATCGCAGACAGAGGTAAGACAGGCAAAGAAAATAGAATAGAGATGCTCTCTAGTTTCTTGGGAAATGGTGAAGGGGAGTATAATGTTCATTTCGATACTGGAGAAATAACAAATCGTTTAAGCTCGTCATCTATTGCGGCTGCAGCATTGGCTTCAAGCAAAAGCATGCCTCTGCAAGGAAGCGAGCCTCCAACTGCGGCCTATCTTAATCTAACACCGGCTGCTACGAGTGGTGGGCCGGTTGATGTGGGTGGACCTCAAGAAATAAACTATGTTTTTAATACTGGTGTAGGGAGTACTATTGGAAGAGGAAGTGCTGGACTTGATGTAAATACCTATCAAGGTGTAGAGGGTCACAAAATACTCTTAACTGATTTAATTAATAAAACATCTACGAGCACTAAAAAAGAAGTATTTGGTCGTTTAGGGAAATTTATTGATGGAATAAAACTAATTGAAAAAGATATAAGTAGTAAGGTAGAAGTTAGCTTTATTGATAGCGTCATCCGGAAATACACCATTATGATTGGCTATACAGAGGCATCGACCTTTAAGAGACAGCTAGAGTATAAAATAAATCAAACTTCATCGAATGGCGCAAAATTTCTTATAAGCAAGAAGTTTCAACAAGGGGATAATGCAACAGAGTCATGGCTTAAACAGTATACTGAAGGAACTCAAGAGAATAGTGTGGCACAGAAAAAAGATAAGGATGCTAAACGCCCAGTAGATCGTTTGTTATTTGATCTTAATCAAGGTGTTTTTAAAAGTTTCATGTTATCTGAAGCGGAGCAGGCTGCTATACCAACAATTACCTTACCAGGAAAACCAATAGCTTCAAGAGATGAACTTTCAATGCCGCCTCAAAATGAAGCCTATCTGGTTTATTATTTAACGGATTTAAATGAGGTTGAATATTTTGAGGTGCGCATCTCTCCTCAAGCCCAAGCGGTTACGTGTTTAAAAGTTTTTGCTGCTAAAAATAAAAATAAAAATAAAAATAAAGAATTTCATCAGTTAACTGGAAGTCCAGTACCAGGGCCCACTTTACAAGCACAAAAACAGGGAGCAGTAAGGCTTGATTTGGCAAAGGCAGCAAGATATGGCGGAAAATAAAGAGGGTTTTGATAAAATTAAATGAGAGTTAGAGTGAAAGTAAATAAAAGGGGTCAAGTCTAGTATTGAGTTCTTTTGTATGTTAAGCTTTGCATACTTCATATAACTATTTTATTTATGTCTCGACCATTACGTATTGAATTTGAAGGTGCTTGGTATCATGTGATGAACCGAGGGGTGTCTCGTTGCCCAGTGTTTTTAAATGATGCACATCGTGAATATTTTCTGTCGTTACTTTGCGATGTAAGCGAACGATTTAATGCAGATATCCATGCCTATTGCTTGATGGACAATCATTATCATTTGATGATCCATACACCAGATGGAAATCTTCAGCGAATCATGCGCCAGATTAATGGTATTTATACCCAATATTTTAATCGCTCAGAAGGGCGAGATGGTCCACTTTTTAGAGGGCGCTATAAAGCAATATTGGTGGATGCTGATGAATATTGGTTGGAGCTGTCTCGTTATATTCACCGTAATCCTTTAGAGGCAAATATAACCGCTGATTTAAATGAGTTTAAGTGGAGTAGTTATCCCGCCTATATTGGGCAGGCAATAAAACCTGATTGGTTGTCTGTGGATTATATTTTAAATGCATTAAGCCCGGTGGAGAAGAAACAAAGCGTTTATGCCAAATTTGTTTTAAAAGAGAAGGGGTTTCAGCTTTATGATAAAAAGTATATTCCCAGTATATTGGGTGATGAGGCATTCCGAGAAAAACATTTGAAATCGATTAGCAGAGAAAGTGAAATTACCGAGCTGCGCGCTCTGCAAAGGCTTCCGGAAATGAAAAATATCGTTGCTGCTACAGCAAAGGTCCTTGAGGTCAACACCTCAGAAATACTCACCTCGCAACGTGGCCGTTCCGCTTATAATCCAGCCAGGCCTTTAGCGATGCTCGTTTGTCAGGATGTGGGTCATAAGTTAACAGATATTGC
>CAXBFV010000021.1:0-9653 GCA_963974985.1 uncultured Gammaproteobacteria bacterium
AAAAACCTGAATATGTATTTTTAGCCGCGGCAAAAGTAGGGGGGATTTATGCTAATAATACTTACCCTGCAGACTTTATCCGTGAAAATATTAATATCCAGCAAAATGTGATTCATCAGTCTTATTTGAATAATGTGAAACGCCTTTTATTTTTAGGGAGTTCTTGTATTTACCCTAAAGATTGCCCGCAACCGATTAAAGAGGAATACTTGTTAACAGGGATTTTAGAGCCTACCAATCGTCCCTATGCATTGGCTAAGATAGCAGGGATTGAAATGTGTTGGGCTTATAATCGTCAGTATGGCACAGAGTATTTAGCCGCCATGCCGACAAATCTTTATGGACCAAATGATAGTTATGATTTAAACAACTCTCATGTTTTGCCTGCTTTGATTCGTAAGTTTCATGAGGCAAAAGAAAACAATGAACCTGTTGTCCAAGTTTGGGGGAGCGGTAAACCAAAACGTGAGTTTTTATATTCCGATGATATGGCGGAAGCTTGTCTTTATTTGATGCGTTTGCCAGAAGAAAAATATAATCAGATTATTAAGGATGAAGTCCAAGCGCCTTTAGTGAATGTTGGGTGTGGAAGTGATATCTCTATTGCTGATTTAGCCTGCTTGGTAAAAGATGTAGTGGGTTATTCTGGTGAGATCCAGTTAGATGCCTCAAAGCCTGATGGGACAATGCGTAAGTTGATGGATGTTTCAAGGCTGAATGATTTGGGGTGGCGACATGAGGTCGAACTAAGGCAGGGTGTTGAGCTAGCTTATAAAGACTATAAAGGATTGGCATGAAGAATTTTTTGCATTATTTTTTTGGCATTTTGACAAAAGAAGAGAAGAAAAAATTTATTAAGTATGTGGTAGTGCTTTTTTTTGGTTCTATTTCGGCTGTGTTTGGTATCAGCGCTATTCTGCCTTTTATTGCAATCATTGTTCAGCCTGAGAAGGTAACCTCTATTTCTTATTTTCAAGGGTATAGTTACCAAGTGTTGGTGACAGTTTTTGCCATTGTTATCGTGTTGGCTTTTTGGTTGAAAAATGGTGTCGCAGCTTTGCTGCTGTTTTATCAAAGTAAATATCTTGGGCGTTTAATATATCGGATACAGGTAAGGCTTTTTAAAAGTTATATGCACATGCCTTATGAGCAGCATTTAAATCGCAGCACACCCACATTAATTCGGAATATTTCTGTAGAAACTAATCAATTTTCAAATGGGATCGTGAGTCCTTTGGGCATTTTTCTGACAGACGTGTTTGCAATATTCTTCGTGCTGATTATGTTATTAGTGATTAATTGGATGTTCACTTTAGTGATTTTTATTAGTGTCGGAGTAGTGATTGCTCTGTTTCTTTATTTATTGCGTCATAGTGCAAAAGTTCAGGGTGAGAAGCGTGCGGAGGCTGCAATGAATGTTTCTAAAATCACACTTGATGGTTTGAATGGCATTAAAGAATCGAAACTTTACCATTTGGAAGAAGCGTTTATGAATGACTTTGATCGGGCTTCAAAAATGTTGGCAAAAGCAAGTGTTTTTAGTCAAGTTTTTCAGCAGTCGCCTAAGATGCTGATTGAGGTGACGGCTCTAACGGCAGTGATGTTGGTGATCAGTGTTTTTATTTTATCAGGCTATCCATCAAAAGATGTATTGGTTTTACTGTCTGTGTTTGGTGTGGCAGCAGCTCAGCTACTGCCTAGTCTTAGTCGTATTTCTCAGGCGCTTGCTAATATGCGCTACTCCTTCCCAGCAATGAAAAATTTGTATATTGAAATGGCAGAAATTAAAGAGGAGCCTTTGGGGGATGTGGGCATTAAATGCCCAGGTTTAGAGCCGGTGACTTTCTCAAAGGACTTAAAGATATTAGAGGTTCATTATGATTATAGGGATGGAACTCAAGCATTGAGAGGTGTGAGTTTAGAAATAGAGTATGGTAAAAAAACTGCCATAGTGGGGCGTTCAGGTGCTGGAAAAACAACATTGATTGATTTATTGATGGGTTTTTATCCGGCAAAGAGTGGTTGTGTTAAAGTGGATGGTGTGGAGATCTCGGAAGATAATTTCTTGAATTTTCAGAGTCTTTTTGCATATATTCCACAGTCAATCATTCTATATGATAAATCTATTGCTGAAAATATTGCTTTTGGTCAATCTCGAGAGAATATCGACCATGAGCTTGTTTTAAAATGTTTGGAAATGGCGCAGCTATTGGAGTTCGTGATGGGGCTCCCTAAGAAAGAGAAATCTTTCGTGGGTGAGAATGGTCTCAGGCTCTCGGGTGGCCAGCGCCAACGTCTTGGAATTGCTCGTGCGTTGTATCGTGAGCCAAAGATTTTGGTAATGGATGAGGCGACTTCTGCTTTGGATAATGAAACAGAGGGTGATATTACGCAGCTTATTTCACAGCTTAAAAGACTGACAGTAATTACTATTGCGCATCGTTTAACTACAATTAAAAATTATGACGTAATCTGTGTAATGGATAAGGGGCGGATTATTTCAAAAGGATCTTATGACTCATTGGTCGGATCCTGTGAGGTTTTTCAGCAAATGGTGGCTCAGGGAGAAAAAAACCATGATTAATGTCACCAAAACGTATTTACCGAATAAGGAAAAATATAAACAATACGTAGATGAAATTTATGCGAATGGCTGGGTGACAAATAATGGCCCTCTGGTCAGAAAGCTTGAAAGCAAGCTTGCAGAATATCTTGGAGTTAAAAATATTGTTTTAGTGGCCAATGGTACGGTAGCGATGGAAATTGCTTATCGGACTCTGGGGCTTAAAGGTTACGCAATTACCACACCTTTTTCTTTTGTGGCAACAACGAGTTCGTTGGTAACAAATGGCATTAAGCCTATTTTTGCTGACATTGACCCTAAGACTCTGAATTTAAATCCTGATAATATTGAAGCGCTTATTACGCCAAACACTTCAGCAATTGTGCCCGTCCATGTATTTGGAAATGCTTGTGATATTGAGGCGATTGAACAGATTGCAAAACAATATGATTTAAAAGTAGTTTATGATGCAGCGCATGCTTTTGGGGTCCAATATAAAAATAAAAGTATTTTAAGCTATGGCGATATTTCTACTTTAAGTTTTCATGCAACAAAATTATTTCACACCATTGAAGGCGGTGCGTTGATTATTAATGATGACAGTTTGGTGGAGAAGGCGCGTTACCTTATTAACTTTGGGATCGAAGATACGGAATCAATTCCTGAATTGGGGACTAATGCGAAAATGAATGAGTTTGAAGCTGCTATGGGGCTTTGTTTATTAGATGAGATAGATGAGGTTTTACAAAAACGCAAAACAGTTTGTGAAAAATATGGAACAGGACTAAAGGGGTTGGTTAAATTTCAGGAAAAGAGTGTAGAGGGGAATCAAAATTATAGTTATTTTCCTATTATCTTAAAAAATGAGGGGGAGTGCCTAAAAGTGCAGCATGCACTCAGTGAAAAAGAAATTTTTGTACGGCGATATTTTTACCCCTCATTAGATGGTTTGCCTTATATTGAGCCGAAGCAAATTTGTTCGATAGGTCGAAATATTTCAAGTCGGATTTTGGCTTTACCTGTTTATCCAGAGTTGGATGCAAAGGATCAGTTAGCGATTATTGATACGATAAAGAGTTGCTTGTGAAAGTAGCAATTATGCAGCCTTATTTTTTGCCCTATATCGGCTATTGGCAGCTTATCCGCGCAGTAGATACTTTTGTTATTTATGACAATATAGAATTTACGAAAAAAGGTTGGATGCATCGGAATAATATTTTGCTTAATAATAAAAAAACACTTTTTACTCTCCCATTAAAAAAAGGATCAGATTTTTTAAATGTCGCTGATAGGGTTTTAGCAGATGATTCAGAAAAACAAGTTTCAAAAATACTGGCACAAATTAAAAATGAATACCAAAAAGCAGATTTTTTTTCTGAAGCCTCTCCAGTTATAAGAGATATTTTTTTATATGCTGATAAAAATTTATTTGAATACATTTATTATTCGGTCCAAAAAATTTGTGAATACTTACACATTGAGACGAAAATAGTTAAGTCATCAGAGGTTAGTATTGAACATGAATTGAAAGGACAGGATAAAGTAATAAAGATATGTGAGTCTCTGGGTGCTAAAGCATATTTGAACTCAATGGGTGGGCAAAATTTATATGAGCGTGAAATTTTTCACGGAAGAGGTATAGAGCTCTTGTTTTTGGAATCTGAGGCTCGTTTATACCAGCAGTTTAATAAAGGCTTTATTTCACACCTTTCAATTATAGATATTATGATGTTTAATAATAGAGAGAGTGTTGGATCAATGTTAGAAGACTACACGTTAATTTAATGGAAGATGTGATTATGTTTAAATGGAAAAAACTGGGAAAAGTTTTTGATCCAACAAAAGTAGTGAATAGGGATTGGATAAATGAATTCGCGCAGGCTCCGTGTGTGGTTGAGTTTGATCAATATATAAGAGTTTATTTTAGTTGTAGGCCAAAACCAGATTTAAAGGGTCGATATGTTAGCTACTCTTCTTATGTAGATTTAGATAAAGGTAATTTTTTTCGTATTATAGATGTCGCGAATAAACCAATTCTAGAGCTTGGAGGCTTGGGAGCCTTTGATGAATTTGGAACCTATCCTGCATCCATAATAAAAGATAAGGAAAGGTATATTGCTTATTATGGAGGATGGACTCGTTGCGAGTCTGTTCCTTTTAATGTCGCTATTGGTTGTGCGGTTAGTAAAGATGAGGGAAAAACTTTTACTAAAATTGGGGCTGGCCCAGTGCTGTCTTATTCTAAAGATGAACCATTTATATTAAGTGGGCCTAAAATTCATAAGTTTAATGATTTATTTTATTTATTTTATATAGCTGGGAGAAAATGGATTCTTATTGAGGGTAAGCCGGAGCCGGTTTATAAGATTAGAATGGCTATTTCTAAAGATGGTATTGGCTGGGAGAAACATAATCAAGACCTTATTGAGGATGTTATTGGGGAAGATGAAGCTCAGGCAAGTCCGGATGTAACATTCTCAAATGGGAAGTACCATATGTTTTTTTGCTATAGAGAGTCAACAGATTTTCGTCGAAATAAAAACAGAACGTATAGGATCGGTTATGCTTCTTCTTTGGATCTGAAAAAATGGACGCGGGATGACAGTAAAGTAGGTATTGATATTTCTGATGAAGGTTGGGATAGTGAAATGGTGGCTTATCCTCATATATATAAGAGCAAAGATAAAACCTATATGTTTTATCTTGGAAACCAGGTGGGAAAATATGGTTTTGGCGTGGCTGAGCTTCAAGGCGAATTAATATAATGAAATGGGAAAAATTAGGTAAAATATTTAACCCATTAGAAAACGGATTTTTTGATAATTATGTGGGGTATGCTCAATCGCCTCAAGCTTTAGTTTTTGATGAATTTATAAGAATTTATTTTTCAATTAGGAAACAGTCTAAGAATGGAAAATATATAAGCCATATTCAATATATAGATATGGATAAGAAGTTTAAAAATATTATTAATGCATCAAAGCATGAGGTAATTAGTATTGGTGAACTAGGGTGTTTTGATGAGCATGGAATTTTCCCTATGAATATTCTCAGGCATAGAGAAAAAATATATGCTTATACGAGTGGTTGGTCACGTAGAGTTTCAGTTTCTGTTGAGACAGGTATTGGGCTGGCAACTAGCTCAAATGATGGATTTACATTTCAAAAATGTGGAAAAGGCCCAGTTTTAAGTGCGTCGCTACATGAGCCATATTTAATTGTAGATGGATTTGTTAAATTTTATGATGATGAATTTCATATGTGGTATATCTATGGGGTGGCTTGGAGTAAGGGCTCGGCATGTGGCAATCCTGAAAGGACTTATAAGATTGGACATGCAATCTCAAAGGATGGTGTGTGTTGGGTAAAGGAAGGAAGACAAATAATTGAGTCAAAGTCAGAATTTGAATGTCAGGCCTTACCAACGGTTATTAGAATAAAAGGCAAATATCATATGTTTTTTGCCTATAGAGATACATTTGATTTTAGAAAAAATAGCAGTAATGCATATCGAATTGGTTATGCTTTTTCAGATGATTTAAAAAACTGGGTTAGAGATGATGTAAGGGTTGGGATTAAAGTTTCTAAGAGCGGTTGGGACTCTGAGATGATGTCTTACCCTCATGTATTTGAATCTCATGGCGAAGTATATATGTTGTATAATGGGAATGAATTTGGCAAATATGGTTTTGGTGCAGCGAAGTTAGTGAGTTTATGAGAGATATAAATTATGCAATAAAAACTGCTAAAGAGGAAGATTTATTGGAACACTTGTGGAAATGCAATAAGTATTTTGCGCCACCACTTAATACGAACATAGATTTAGATGAATTTGGTTCAAAAATTTTTGAAAGAGCTATTACTTTTGAGGCATGGGATAAACAGTACCTTGTAGGCTTAGTCAGTGCTTATTTTAATGAATTTGAAAGTAAGATTGCCTTTGTAAATCATGTTAGTGTGCTCGATTCTTATAGAAGGCAGGGCATTTCTTCATTACTTTTAGAAAAATGTATTCAATATGGGTTGGATAAAAATTTTAATACTATTTTATTAGAGGTTGAGCATAAAAATAAAATAGCGGTGGGTTTGTATAAAAGACTTGGTTTTATGGTGGAATCTAGAAATGGAAAGAAGGTATTAATGAGTAAAAAACTAAAATAGTGAGGCTCCATGAAAAGAAATTATAATAAAGAAACTGTCGATAATGAGAGAGAGTATGCATACTCATTTGATTTTGATGTTATGCATCCCTTTATGATTAAGTCTTTCGAACCTTTTTTTGATACAAAAGGGAATTTGTTAGAGCTTGGTAGTTTCAAAGGCGATTTCACTAAACGACTTATAAAGCATTTTAAAGACATTACTTGCGTTGAAGCATCTAGTGATGCAATTGTGATCGCAAAACAAAAACTGCCTTCCAGTGTTTTATTAATAAACGACATGTTTGAAAAGGTAAGTTTATCTAAAAAATATGACAATATTATCTTGACGCATGTTTTAGAGCATTTAGATGATCCTGTAGGTGTTTTAAAAAGAATTAATGATGAGTGGTTGTCAGATGAGGGGAGATTATTTCTGGTGACTCCAAATGCAATGGCTCCCTCTAGACAAATTGCAGTGAAAATGGGGTTGATTTCTCATAATTCAGAAGTTACTCCAGCTGAGAAAGAGCATGGACATAGAATTACCTACACTTTAGATACGCTAGAGCGAGATGCTGGAAACGCAGATTTAAAAATTCTTTACCGCTCAGGCATATTTTTTAAAGCACTTGCGAACTTTCAATGGGACAGATTACTTCTAACAGACATTATTTCAAAAGAGTACTTAGAGGGGTGTTATAAGTTAGGCCAGGTATATCCAGAATTGTGTTCAAGTATTTTTTTGGTGTGTGAAAGAAGCGATCAACCCTACAAAAGGAAAAACTAGGTGATTAAAGTCTATTTTAATTACTATAACGTATGTTTTTTGAAAATCTATAATTTGAGCTGTAAGCGGTGGCTGTTAAGATGAAACTTGCTCCAATTGGGGTTCTTACGTATTCAAGAATTGACCATCTTAAAAAAACGATAGAGGCTCTAAAGGCAAATATATTGGCAAAAGAGAGTGATTTGTATGTTTTTTTAGACGCACCTAAAAAAGGAGATGAAGTTATTGTTGGTCGAGTTCGGGAGTACGCCCATTCAATTACAGGCTTTAAAACAATTAATATTATTGAGAGAAAGGAAAACAACAGGCTAAAAAATTACTTTGATGGAGCTAGTTATTTATTAAATAAGTATGGCAAGATGATTTTCTTAGAAGATGATAATGTAGTTTCAGCCTACTTCCTTAAGTATATGAACACTGCTCTAGAGTTTTATAAAGAGAATAAAAAAATTATTGCGATTAGTGGCTATAATTTATTAGTCAAACCTTATTTTGAATATAATCACTCTTACTACTTAAGCATCTATTTTAATGCCTGGGGGTATGCTACATGGCTGGATAGAGGTTCTCTGGAGGTTGAAAAATATAGAAACCAATATAATGAAATGATGTCTGATAGAGTGTTATATAATAAAGTAAAAAAAGCACACCCTGGGCTTATAAAAGGATTAAAGAGAATACATGATGGCAATTTGGATGCTGGAGACTATAAGTTAGTTTTTCATCAAATTAAAAACGACCTTTATGTGGTTAAACCAATTCAGTCTTTTGTGAATAATATTGGTTTTGATGGGAGTGGGGTTCATTGTGGTATCAGTGATAAATATACAAATATTGAACTAAATAAAGATAAAATTAAGTTTATAAAAGGGTTGGAATATAATAAAGAGATTGATCGATTTTATTTTAAGCAAGCAACAAAAAATGAAAATATTTTTAAGCGTATTAGACAGAAGTTTTTAAAAATAATTAAGGCTTTATAGTGCAAGAGGAAACATGACAATAAAAAAGCAATTAATAAGAGCTCTAAAAAAACATCGGAAGATTTTTTTAATTGTGAAGGCTCTGAAGTTTATATATGACTCATCCATTAGGAAAATAGATGGCAGCAAAAAAAAATATCCAAAAGTTATTCAGCTTCCAATTACATATATTTGTAATAGTCGCTGTGTCATGTGTAACATTTGGAAAATGGATCGTTCAAATGAAATGACATTAGATGAATTTTCAAATTTTTTGAAAGACCCTATATTCAAAAAAGTAGAGTTTGTGGGGATCAATGGAGGAGAGCCTTCCTTAATTAGAAACCTTCCTGAGTATATTAATGAAGTTATTAAACTTCCTAATATAAAGGCCTTAAATATTATTTCACATGGGTTTCATACGACTAGATTACTTCGATTTGTCGAGTTGATTTACACAATGTGTCAAAATAAAGGAATAAGCTTTCATGTTTCCATTTCTTTAGATGGTTTTGGTGTTATTCACGACACTGTAAGAGGCATACCTAAAGCGTTTTATAAAACTACATCTACAATAGATAAAATAATAGATAGTCAGCATAAGTACTGTGATTCCTATGATGTTGGGTGTACCATTGTGAAGCAAAATATTAGTTATCTTATGGAGCTTGATGCTTACGCAAAAAGAAAAAACTATAATATTAAATATCGTTTGGGAATTGAGAACAAACGCATAGAAAGTGATAAGTTAGTAGATCAATTTTCTGTGATCTATAGTCCTCTTAGGCAAAGTGCAAAGGAATTCTTTCACTATCAAACATCACAATCAAAAGAAATAGTAAATAAGTTTAAATTTTATGCGATATTTTTGTGGTTGAATGCTAGCAAGCCTAAAAGATTACTAGGATGTAGTTGGAAAGATGAAGGCATAACGCTTGATGCCAGAGGTGAACTGTATTATTGTGCCGTAGCCAGTAAGACTCTGGGTTCATTGAGGGAAAAAAAAGGGGAAGAGGTGTTTTTTGGTGATAAAAATATAGAGTACAGGAAAAGCATTATAGAAAATAATTGTGACGATTGTATCCATGATTATAATGGAAAATTGGAATTTCGAAATGTTTGGAAATTTCTGAGTGATACTATTAAAGAAAGATATGCAATGAATAACTATGAAATCAAAGCAAGATTTATGAGATGAA
>CAXBFV010000022.1:0-9612 GCA_963974985.1 uncultured Gammaproteobacteria bacterium
AACTGGGCATTATTAGGCGCTTCTATTTATAACCTTGTTACCGCCAAAGCAGACCAAAGAAGCTGGTTACTTTTACCCAGCAATATACAATTATATGAAAAACCGCTCTCTTCTGGCACTTACGATGTGAAAATAAATAATTTACACCATAGTGTTAACATTAATACACAAAGGACTACCTTGGTTTGGGTTATTCAGGTTGGTGAGTTTCATAAAATATTTTATTTTGAATTATAAACTTTAAATTACCCGCACATATATTTATCTAGCTTAAAATACCAGTTTTTATTTAAAATTCTTTTTGAAAAAACGAAAGGAAATAATGAAATTCAAGACTTTCGACTGAATTACACATATAGGAATCAGTCGTTGAAAATAAGTGGTGGCCCGACTCGGATTTGAACCAAGGACACGAGGATTTTCAGTCCTCTGCTCTACCAACTGAGCTATCGGGCCAACGGGGGTCATTAAAACTTATTTCAAATCTCAGGTCAAGGATTTTCCTAGGGTTTTATTCTTCTTTTTAGAGACAGCCAAATTTTCTCATGCTCTAGAGGATAAATACTGATCATTTTCAATCATATCATTCAGTAAAGTCATATCAACCGTAAAGAAATCAATTTGTATTTGCCCACAAATATCTGCGATATCTTGCACCAATGACGTTAAAAACTGATGACTCTCGGCTAAGGATTCTTCAATATCAACCTCAGATACTTTCATGTACATTGCAATCAACTTATCATTACTTGCATTGCCCAACTCACCTTCTGATCGTGTAGAAACTTGGGCCATAGATTCAATGGCGGTTTGCAAGCAATAAAAAATAGTCCTTGGGAAAAAAGGTTCCTTTAATAAAAACTCTGTAACCTGGTGTCGATTAATATCAAAATAAGGCCTTCTTACAATCGCATCAAAAGACATACATCGCTGCAAAGAGCGCTGCCAAAATAAGGCTTCAGCCAAAGACTCTCTATCGGCCGTCACATCAAAAGGATGATAATGATGGATATCTAAAAATCTCACCGTAAGATTTGCACGTTCTAAAAACATACCTAACTGCATAAAATAATAAGGGTCCTCTCTTAATAGCAGGCTTGAATACATACCCTTCCAAGTTAAACAATACTCTTTAAACTCCATGCAAAAACGATCTAAATCATTTTCTGACATTCTGCGTGTACTGGGTCGCTGCAGCCATAACCAAAAACGATTTACAAGCTCAAACATTTCATAAGCAATCAGATCTCGAGCAATTCGCGCATTCTCTCTTGCCGCTTTAATTGAAGAAAACGCTGATGCGTCATTCTCTTCATCCCAAATAAGATATTCCAAAAGCTGATCAATTTTATAATCATCCAGTTTACCAAAACGCTCTTTAAAGTCTTCGCGCTCTCCTAAAACCACCAACAGCGGAAACCATAATTCAGTTGTATTCATTTCTGTTTCAATCGCATAATTATAATTAACTTTTACAGCCTGCATCAACATTTCTGCACGTTCAAAATGTCTTGCAAGCCAAAAGCAATTTTCTGCTGTACGTGAAATCATAACTTATGCTCCATTTTTAAATTTGGCTTACTTATCATCCTAAGACCCAAGCATCTTTTGAGCCACCACCTTGACTAGAGTTCACGACATAAGAACCATCTCTTAGCGCAACGCGAGACAGACCACCTGGCATAACCCAAGTATCTTTACCTGTCACCATAAAAGCACGCAAATCAACACGTCTTGGTCTAATACCCTCACCTTCAATAAAAGTTGGGCAAGTAGATAGCTCAATCAAAGGTTGCGCAATATAAGCACGAGGCGTTTTTTTAATTTTGTCAGCAAACTCATCTCGCTCTTCCTGCGATGCTTGAGGCCCCATAAGCATCCCGTCCCCCCCCGAGCCATTAGCTTCTTTCACAACAAGTTTATCCAAGTTTGCAAGCACATATTCTCGATCTTCTTTTTCACTACAAAAATAAGTATGCACCTGTGCGATAATAGGTTCTTCATTGAGATAAAATCGAATCATTTCAGGCACATAGGGGTAAATTGCTTTATCATCAGCAATACCATTTCCTACTGCATTTGCAAGTATAACATTACCTGCTTTGTAAGCTGAAATTAAGCCTGGAACACCCAACATACTATCTGGGTTAAAAAATTCCGGATCTAGAAAATCATCATCTAAGCGTCGATAAATAACAGAAACCAGCTTTGGTCCTTTAGTCGTTTTCATATAGACATAATCATCTTTCACAAAAAGATCTGACCCTTGGACCAACTCACATCCCATCTTACGGGCTAAATAGCCATGTTCAAAATAAGCAGAGTTATAATGCCCAGGTGTTAAAACTACCGTCGTTCCTTTTACTTCCTTACCTTCTTTCTCACGAGTCGGTGCAAGTTCACTAAACGCCTTTCTTAACTTTAAAGGATAATCTTCGACGCGCTTCACACTTTGTTTTGAAAACACATTATGAAATAACCGCTTCATCACATGTCTATTTTCCAACACATAAGACACACCTGAAGGCGTGCGCACATTATCTTCAAGAATTTTAAATCCTTCATTATCCTTGATCAGATCAAGGCCTGCAATGTGTATGTAAACCCCTCCCGGTGGGGTTACACCACGCATCTGAGGTAAATACTCTTCTGAACTTTCAACTAATTCTCTGGGGATTTTACCCGCTTCAAGAATTTTCTGTTCTGAATAAATATCATTTAAAAATGCATTGAGCGCTTTAAGCCTTTGGCGTAAGCCTTTATCTAAAACCGCCCACTCATCTTTTGCTATGACGGTTGGAATAAGATCAAAGGGGAAAATTTTCTCAGTACCCTTTTGGTCTGCATACACCGTAAAAGTAATGCCATTTTGCAAAAATGCCGCGTCCGCTAATTGTTGACGCTCCATAAAACCTTCTTCATCTAACTCATTCAAGAGCCCTACCAAGCGCTCTACACCAGGATAAGGGGAGCCATCCTCTTGAAAGAGTTCATCATGGACATTTTCATACCCTTTATAACCTTGAAATAATTTTTTACTTGCTTCATTAGAACTCACAGAATCACACCTTTGTTATGGGTCAAAGTTTAAAGGAATCTCTATATCCACTGTTATTTATTACCAATAACAATATAAAAACCTCTTAAAGTAGACTTCAAGTTTAGCAATTTTAAATCAGACATCAAGACGCGATAAAGCCTAAGAAGCGTCTTAAATTTAACCAAACTTAAATAATTTTACAAAAACCATAAAAAACTTGATCACCTTCTTGGCTTATTCTGAGTTTATGATTTATTACTTAGCTTGCACAACACAAAAGGAGAAAGACAAAAATGTCAAAAAAACCATTATCAAAAAATGATTTCGTAAAAATTGTAGCGGAAGCAGGTGAATTTGATACACAGAAAGAAGCTGAAAGAGCTGTAAACAGTTTTATGAAAGCAATTAAAGCTGCAATGGAAAAAGATGAGAAGGTTTCTTTAATCGGGTTTGGTAACTTTGAAGTTTCACATCGCGCAGCAAGAGCTGGCCGCAACCCTAAAACGGGTGAAGCTATGCAAATTAAAGCAAGCAAGTCTGTAAAATTTAGTCCAGGTAAGGCGTTAAAAGAAGCCGTGAATTAAAAATAATTTCTTTTAATCCCAATTTAAAGCCCGTTGCAGTTCTGCCGCCACGGGCTTTTTTATTCGCCTAAAATAAAATCACAGGATACGATTCTACCATGCCTGAACTTCCTGAAGTTGAAACCGTTAAAAATGGGCTTGCCCCTCATTTAACACATCAATCATTTCAAGACGTTAAAGTTTTTCGGCCAAAACTAAGGTGGCCTATTCCAGAAAAACTTGATGAAATATTAAAGAATGTTGAAATACAAAGCCTTTCTCGAAGAGGCAAATATCTTTTACTGCATACAAAAAAAGGCACCCTCATCATCCATCTAGGAATGTCTGGCTCCTTAAGCCTTCACGAGGCCCCATACCTTGCTAGAGAAAAACATGATCATGTTGAATTTCAGTTTCAAAACTGCCTTGTGCGCTATAACGATCCAAGACGTTTCGGCTGCATTCTTTGGACTGAGGAGAATCTATCTCAGCACCCCCTTTTATGTAATCTAGGCCCCGAACCACTTTCAGCTGATTTTAACGTAGAATATTTATATCAAAAATCTCTGAATAAAAAAAAGCCTGTTAAAAATTTCATCATGGATCATCATATTGTGGTAGGTGTTGGTAATATCTACGCCTGCGAAACTCTTTTTAAAACGCATATTCACCCCAACCTCCCGACACACAAACTCACAAAAAAAATGGCTCAGACACTCACTTCACAAATCAAAGAAACTTTACAAGAGGCTATTATTCAAGGCGGTACGACATTAAAGGATTTTAAAAACACCGAAGGTAAACCTGGTTATTTCAAACAATCTTTATTTGTTTATGGTCGCAAAGGTCAACCTTGTTTAAATTGTGACACCCCCATTGAATCTATGACCATTGGGCAACGTAATACTTTTTTCTGTCCTAGCTGCCAAAAGATAAAAAAATAAAATATTATTTTTGCGCTTGCAAAATAGAAACATCTATATTAGTTTAATAAGTGTACTTAATTATATTTGTTGAAAATATCATGAATCAGTTATACTCACAGCGAATGATGATGCTTAACCTGGGCACTGCTCTTAGGGTTAAGCTGGAAAAATGTGATTAAGCTTTAACATTTATAAATTCTAGTTTTAACGCCAGTGCTCAGGAATGAATACTGGCGTTGTTGTATCTACGCCACGAAAAGCTTTTAAAAACTTTTTAGATTGGAGATAACAACATGACAACTACAAACCTTATCAACGAAAAATAAACCCTTCAACAAGCCTACATAATTCAAAAAGAAGTGAAGGATTATCAATTTGATACGCAAACCATTCATGCAGGGATTGAACCAGACCCTACAACAGGCGCCATTCTCACCCCCATTTATCAAACAACCACTTACGCACAAAAATATGTAGGGGATGATCAAGGTTATACTTACAGTCGGAGCAACAACCCCACTCTCACGGTCCTTGAAAAAAAATTAGGTCTACTTGAAAATGTTGATCCCGCTATCTGCTATTCCACAGGCATGGCTGCAATTACTTCTCTATTTTTAGGATTGCTTAAAACTGGAGATCATATTATTTGTTCCGATGTGGTTTATGGTGGCACTGTCCGTTTAGTACGCCAAGTGCTAGAAAAATTTGGCGTTGAAGCCACCTTTATTGACACCACAAACCTTGAGCTTATTCAAAACACCATCAAGGGAAACACCAAAATATTATTGATTGAAACCCCTGCTAACCCAACTCTAAAGCTCACGGACATTGCAGCAGTTTCAAACATTACCAAAGCTAATAATATTTATCTTGCTGTAGACAATACCTTCTTAACCGCAGCGCTTCAAAAGCCTTTTGAGCTAGGGGCTGATATTGTCGTGTATTCTACTACCAAATATATTGAGGGTCATAATTCAACCGTAGGCGGCGCATTACTGTCCATTCATTCTGATCTTAATGAGCAATTTCGTTTTATTCAAAATACCATTGGTATTCCACTTTCTCCTTTTAATGCCTGGCTTACGTTACAAGGCATTAAAACACTTCCTTTACGAATTCGTCAGCACAGTGAAAATGCTTTGGCCATTGCCAAATTTTTAGAGCAACATCCAAAAATTGATAGCGTTTGCCTTCCAGGGCTTCCCTCCTTTCCTCAGCACAAATTAGCGCTCCAACAACAGAAAAATTTTGGCGGAATTTTAACCTTTGAAGTTCAAGGCGGTTATGATAATAGCGTTAAGCTATTGAACACGTTAAAGCTCTGCATACTTGCTGAAAATCTAGGCGCCATTGAAACCATTATTACGCATCCCGCTTCCATGACTCACGGGCCCATCCCTAGAGAGGAACGTGAAGCTATTGGCATTAGTGAGGGTTTGGTACGCTTATCTGTAGGCTTAGAGTCTCCCGAAGATATTATTAATGACCTCAACCAAGCACTCACAAAAATTTAGGAGACAATAATGAAACCTGAAACATCCTTACTCCACCCAGAGAAAGGTCTTAAAGACCCGCATGGAGCAAATAGTTTCCCAATTTACCAAACAGCCACCTTTGCACAAACTTCTGCCGATGCAAATGGTACGTATGATTACTCTCGAAGTGGCAACCCTACTCGAGACCAGCTTCAAGCTATCTTAGCTGAATTAGACCAAGCCAAGTATGCCTTTGCCTTTACAACGGGGATGGCCGCTATTTCCGCTATCTGTCGCCTCCTAAAACCAGGCGACGAAGTTCTTAGTAATGCCGACATCTATGGCGGAACGCATCGCTACTTTACGCAAATCTTATCTCAGCTCGGCATTCATATTCGTTTTATTAAAGCCACCCATTTATCTGATATTGAACATGACATCTCATCACACACAAAACTGGTATGGATAGAAACGCCCTCTAATCCTTTTCAAAAAATAACCGATATCCAAGCAGTTGCTAAATTAAAAGAGAAGTATAGTTTCACGCTCTGTGTCGACAATACCATGATTTCTTCTTGGGCACAAAAGCCTCTAAATTTAGGTGCTGATATTGTGATACAGTCCGCAACTAAGTATCTTTCTGGCCATGGTGATGTGAGTGCCGGCGTTGTCACCACTAATTCTAAAACACTCGAAGAACACCTTTCTTTCATTCAAAATGCGGAAGGCACAGCCCTGGCACCCCATGAATCCTGGCTACTTATTAGAGGATTACAAACATTAGGCTTACGTTATGATAAACAACAACAAAATGCTGAAAAAATTGCAAAACATTTACTCAATCATGACTTTATTAAATGCGTACATTACGCGGGGCTTGCTTCCCATCAAAACCATAAAACCCATATTCAGCAGGCCGCAGGATCTGGATGCGTCATCTCTTTTGAAACGGGTGATAAGGCTTTCTCGAAACTCATCGCAGAAGCCACAAAAATCTTTTCTATATCGGTGAGTTTTGGCTCCATTAAGAGCAGCATTAGCCTGCCTTTTTACATGTCTCATGCTTCTATTACTGAAAGTTTAAGAGAAGTGCCCAATGACCTGATTCGACTTTCTGCAGGTATTGAACATATTGATGATTTAATTACTGATCTAGAGCAAGCTTTTCAGTACGCACAAACTAAACATACAATTAATAAAAAACAAATTTCACACTCAGATAAAATAAACGCTGGAACTATTTAATGGTTTTTTGAGCCTCTTTTATAGCCACTTTACTTTGAGCATGTACAACAGAACCTGAACTTACCGTTTGCTGAGTTGTGACTTCTTTTCCTTCTGGAAAAGGATTCGTACTTGAAGTCGTCGTCATTTCTGCACCGACTAATGCAGCAATCATAATAATACCAAAGCAAACTGCGATAAAACGAAGCCTGTTAATATTTTGTGGTTTTTCTTCTCCATGGGACATAATAGGACTCTCCTTCTAAAAATTTTACGCCTTTGATCTTAAGGCAAGTTTAATTAATGATTCTACATCATTTGCTTCTGATTGCACTTCCATCACGCGTTTTTGCGCATCTTTATTTTTATAGCCTAAAGCTTCCAAAGCACTAATGGCCTCAGCGACCTCTTTTTTCATACTTCCAAGAAATCCGGTACCGGCATTAGATGACTGCACGCCTCCTACAGAAGATGACGACCCAAATTCTGATAACTCTACTGATAATTTATCCATGCGATCTTTCATTTCTACAATCATACGCTCTGCAGTTTTTTTGCCAATACCAGGAATGCTTACTAAAAGTCCGTGATCCTGAGAAGCGATACAATGCATCAATGTAGCACCATCCATGCCTGATAAAATTGCAAGTGCCATTTTAGCACCCACACCATTCACTTTGATCAATTCTTGAAATAGTCGACGGTCCGCCTTACTAACAAAGCCATACAGCTGCTGCACATCCTCTCTCACAATAAAATGCGTATGTAAGGTGACTTCACTCTCTATTTCTGGAAGTTTATAAATCGTGGTCATTGGTGCTAAAATTTCATAGCCCACGCCCATCACATCTACTAATAAAACGGGCGACTTTTTTTCAACTAAAACACCTTTAATTCTGCCAATCATTTTTCCATCCTTTATATAAAAAAATTTAAGTTCGTAAGCGATTCCGTACCGTTTTTGTCGCACCCTGCAAATGAACCATACTTTGTGAGGTATGAAAGTGGCAAATAGCTACTGCCAATGCATCCGCTGCATCTTCTTGTGGTTTAGCACTTAACTCTAATAAAGATTGCACCATATGTTGGACCTGAGCCTTTGATGCCCCACCTGTGCCTACCACAGACTGTTTGACTTGTTTTGCTGAGTACTCTGAAATAGGTAAATCTGCATGCGCCAAACTGAATAAAGCAACCCCTCTCGCTTGACCTAACTTTAGCGCAGAACCCGGATTGTTAAACATAAAAATCTGCTCAATGGCAGACTGATCTGGCTTACATGCTGCAATAACTTCCGTCAGCCCTTCATAAATTTCAGCCAAACGATCCCCTACTTCTTCACCTTTAATGCGAATGCAGCCACTGGTGACATAATGGCATTTTTTTCCAATAACTTTAATAACGCCAAATCCTGTGATTCTTGAGCCTGGATCAACACCAAGAATAATCATTCTGCGTTCATTTCATCCAAAATATTTTCGGGAATATCTGCATTGGTATACACATTCTGCACATCATCAAGGTCTTCTAATTTATCAATCATTCTCATGACCTTTTCTGCTTGCTCCACATCAATCACATCAACCTTGATGTCCGCGTGCATGGTAATTTCGGCATTCACTGGCACAAGCTTTGCAGCATCTAATGCTTCTTTAACATCTACAAAAGTTTCCGGCGTGGTCATGACTTCAACACCACCCTCATCATCTGACACGACATCTTCAGCCCCTGCCTCAAGAGCAACATCCATTACTTTGTCTTCATCCACGCCAGGCTCAAATGAAATAATACCCAATTCATTAAACATGTAAGCCACAGAGCCATCAGTACCCAAATTACCACCCAATTTACTAAAGGCGTGGCGCACTTCAGCAACGGTTCTATTTTTATTATCTGTCATGCAATCGACCATAATGGCAATGCCACCTGGACCATAACCTTCATAACGTAATTCTTCAACATTGGCAGAGTCATCGTCACCGGCACCCTTTTTAACTGCACGATCAATGGTGTCACGCGTCATGTTATTACTAAGTGCTGTAGAAACCGCTGCCCGCAAACGAGGATTGGCCCCAGCATCACCGCCTCCTAATTTTGCTGCTACCGTAATCTCCCGAATTAGTTTCGTAAAAATTTTACCGCGCTTGGCATCTTGAGCAGCCTTCTTATGTTTGATGTTTGCCCACTTACTATGACCAGCCATATGAAAGTCTCTTATTATTCAATCGTTAATATGATTTTATTTTAACGCTAATGCCTAAGGACTTGAAGTCTTGCCTTCGTCTATACTCAAATTATCATCGGCTTTTTAACCCAAAAAGCAGCCCTATGCTCAGCTACTTAGCCAAAGTTTTATTTTCAGCAGTGATTATTGTACTTATTAC
>CAXBFV010000023.1:0-9221 GCA_963974985.1 uncultured Gammaproteobacteria bacterium
TAAAGGCTTCAGGCGATGCTGGGGATTCAAAAGAAACGTCTTTTGAATAAATTTTTTGAATGACAAAATTGCTTTGAGCTTGCTCTGCTTGTTTGGTTTGTTCTAGTTCCATAGTGTTCTCTTTGTGTTTTCTAAAAAATAATCATAAATTATGCATTAAAATAAGGCTAAAGGCAAAGTACTGCTTGTAGTTCATTTTATATTATTTCTGGGTATCCAGTAAAATTTGCTTAGCTTCGTACAAAATCTCTAGGGCTAATTTTGGTGAAAGTTCATCGGGTTGAATATTTTCCAAGAAGGCTTCAGTAGGGCTGGGCCCTTTAGGGAAGGTGTTGGAAAGTTTAAGATCAAAACTGTCATCAAAAGTATCTTCAGTACTCAAACCTGTGAATAGATCGGGCTGGATGGCAGCGCTTTCTTTTTGAAGTTCTAGTTTATTAAGATACTTGTTTGCTTTTTGAAGCACTCTGGCAGGAAGACCGGCCAATTTCGCAACTTGAATTCCGTAGCTTTTGCTAGCGTGACCTGATTTAATTTCATGCAGGAAAATTATTTTTTCACCATGCTCTATGGCACTGAAGTGTAAATTAGTAATGGTAGGCGTTTTATGGGCGAGCTCTGTGATTTCAAAGTAATGTGTGGCAAAGAGCGTATGACATTTTAATCTTTGCAGTTCTTCAGCGGTAGCCATGGCGATGGAAAGGCCATCAAAAGTGCTGGTGCCTCGCCCTATCTCATCCATGATGACTAAACTGTTCGGGGTTGCATTACGTAAAATATTTGCCGTCTCTGTCATTTCTACCATAAAGGTGGACTGGCCACTGGAGAGGTCGTCTGAAGCACCAATACGCGTAAAAATACGATCAATAGGACCAATCTTTGCTTGTTGTGCCGGCACATAGCAGCCGGTGTAGGCCATGAGTGTAATAATTGCAGTTTGTCGCATGTAGGTGGATTTACCACCCATGTTGGGGCCTGTAATGATGAGTAGCTTTTTTTGATCATTAATAACGGTATCATTGGCAATAAAAGGGGTTTCAGATGAGTGCTCAACAACCAAATGCCTCCCCTTTATGATTTCAATTTCATTTTGATCAGATAAAATGGGGCAAGTGAGATTAAGGGTTTCTGCGCGTTCTGCAAAGTTGGCTAAAATATCCACTTCAGCGAGGGCCAAAGAGGTGTTTTGAAAAAGTTGTAAAGTGGTGAGTAAGTTATCAAGCAAATTTTGATAAAGTTGCTTTTCTTTTGCTAAAGCCTTTTGTTTGCTGCTTAGGATTTTGTCTTCAAAGACTTTAAGTTCTTCTGTGACATAACGTTCAGCGTCTTTCAGGGTTTGTCGGCGGATATAGTGGCTTGGCATTTTATCTGCATGAGCCTTAGAGACATTAAGGTAATAGCCGTGAACGCGATTATATCCAATTTTTAAATTTTGAATGCCTGTTTCTTCTTTGGCTTTGCTTTCGAAGTCTAATAAGTATTGATTAGCGTTGGTGCTGATTTCTCTAAGTTCATCGAGCTCTGGGTTATAGCCATCAGCGATGACGCCGCCATCTCGAATAGTTTGGGGTGGATTTTCAACTAATGCTTGAAGGAGTTCCGCCTTAACATTTTCTTGTAGGTGTAGATTATGATTCAGTTGATTGGCAAGAGGGGAATTTTGACCTAAATTATTAAGTATGTGCTTAATATTAGGCAGTATGCTGAGTGTTTGCTTGATGGCAACTAAATCTCTGGGTTTTGCTGTTTTAAGTGAAATTCGAGCTAAAATTCGCTCAAGATCGCCGGTTTCAACTAAACATTCCTGTAAGCCAAAGTGGCCACCTGTTGTGATCATGTTTTGGATAAGCAGGTGTCGGCTCTGTAAATCTATTTTATTGCGAGTGGGGGCTTGAAGCCATTCTCGAAGTAGCCGCGCGCCCATATTTGTTTTAGTTTTATTAATAATTGAAAAAAGCGTATTTTTTTGATGACCGTGGATATTGTGATCTATCTCCAAATTCGCGCGTGAATTAGCATCAATGGTGATAATGTTTTTAGGGTTGTCAACTTTTAGTTGATTGATTGTCAGGAGTGATTGCTGTTGTGTATCCTGAATATATTGGAGGAGTGCGCCGGCCGCTGTGATGGCGATATTCATTTTCTCACAATCAAAAGTACTTAGATTTTCGCATTGTAATTGTATTTGTAACATGTCTTTGGCTTTGCGGAGATTAAAATCCCAGTCCGGTCTGATTGCAACAGGTAGGCCGTTTGGTAAAAGAGAGGAAAAAAGATCTTCTTGGCAATGAATGATTTCTTTGGGCTTGATGCGGGCCAATTCATCCTTAAGGGTGTGTAAGTCTTTTGTTTCAAAAACAAAAATGCTTTGGCCTGTGATTTCAAGATAAGCAATGCCTAATTTATTTTGTTTATAGAATAAGGCTGCTAAGATGTTTTTTTCTGTAGGCGAAACAAGGGTTTCTTCACTGACGGTTCCGGGGGTGGCAACGCGTACAACTTCTCGTTTTACTGGGCCTTTTGCAGTAGCCGGATCTTCGACTTGTTCACAAATGGCAATGGATTCCCCACGTTTAATAAGTTTGGCTAGGTAAGTTTCAGCAGCATGGTGGGGCACGCCAGCCATAGGGATTGGAACGCCATTTGATTTGCCTCTTGCGGTAAGCGTAATCCCTAAAAGTTCAGCCGCTTTTATAGCATCATTAAAAAAAAGTTCATAAAAATCACCCATCCTATAAAATAAGAGGGTGTTGGGGTAATCAGCTTTAATTTTTAAAAACTGCTCGATCATGGGTGTGTTTTTGGCGTCGGACATGATGCTTTTTCTAGAAGTTTTTTGAATTTGATATTATTTTCGCATAAATGGGTGTTGCTCGCATCAGTATTTAGGAGGAATGGTCAAAATAAAATCAATAGTTTTGCTTATTATGAGTGCGAAGGCCGCGAGAAAAGTCTGTAAAATAATTCGTGGCTGGTCTAGAATGCACAGCATTATTTTTTATGTGATTTGCAATACGGTTGTGTCATGGATTACCAGACTAAATTATTAGAAGCTTCAAAATTTAAGGCCTGGTTTGTCGTGGTCATTGCTTCATTGTTTTTCTTTTTTGAATTTGGCTTGACCTCTGTTTTTAATACCTTGGGGCATAGTATTGGTGCTGAATACCATATCTCAATGGTGCATCTTGGGTTTATTAATAGTCTTTATTTCTATACGAATATATTGTTTTTAATTCCAGCAGGATTGCTGCTGGATCGTTTCTCAACCAAAACGGCTATTATTTGCGCACTTTTCTTTTGCTGCGTGGGGATCACTGCAATTTCACTTTCAACTAGCATTTATGTGTTAATGGTGGCCAGGTTAATGATGGGGTTGGCTGGAAGCTTTAGTTTAATTAGTGGTATTCGAGTTGCTACAAATTACTTTAGAGCAGAAAAGCTTGGATTTGCCATTGGTGTGGTCATTGCGATTGGTATGCTGGGAGGCTATGCAGTGCAGGAGCCTCTTGCACTGGTGATGGAAGCTTATGGTTGGCGTCATGCTTTACTGTTAGTGGGGACCTCGGGATTTGTGATTATGTTCTTAGTTGCGATTTTTGTAAGATCAGCTCCTAAAGAACTTAGGGTGCTTAGAGAAGCCCAGTGTAAAAGCCAAAAAGAGTCTTCTTTTTGGGTGGCATGTAAAGCTGTCTCGACGAAGTCTCAAAATTGGTATGCAGCCCTTTATATTGGTTTGATTAATGTGGCGACCTTTATGTTGGGGGGGGCTTGGGCAGATGCCTATTTATCTCATGTATATCATGGTGTGTCAGTAGTTGAAGCCTCAACGGTAACGGGCTTCTTATTTTTAGGGATGGTGGTTGCTTATCCTTTTTGGGGAAAACTTTCAGAAATTTTAGGCAGAAGAAAGTTGCCTTTAATTTTAGGTGCGCTTGTTGCTTTGATCGTGGTGTTATTAATCATGTTTGTGCAAGGACCAATTTCATGGTTGGCTTTTTTGTTTTTTATGCTTGGTTTTTCAACGAGCGCGCAAACCATTGCATACCCTTTGATTGGTGAGATTAATTCAATGAAAATTAACTCAACAGCGATGGCCTTGGGTTCCATGATGTCACTCTTTTGGGGTGGTGTTTTGGCGCAGCCATTATTTCCTGCAATGATGA
Source organism: uncultured Gammaproteobacteria bacterium (assembly GCA_963974985.1). Taxonomy (GTDB): domain Bacteria; phylum Pseudomonadota; class Gammaproteobacteria; order Francisellales; family Francisellaceae; genus CAUZSH01. Next base: position 4,164 of record CAXBFV010000023.1, read on the forward strand.
AGTTATTTACGTATGTTTTTCCTAATGGAAGTGTGTCAGGACAGTACCAATTTGCGATTAGTATTCTTTTAGTTTCGTTTTTAATGAGTCTTGTTTTTGCTTTTTTAACAAAAGAGACATATTGTAAAAGACAGGTGGATTAATTTATCCAATTGGAGAAAATAATGGATTATCTAGATTTTGAAAAACCAGTAGCCGAATTAAATGCAAAAATTGAGGCGCTGAGAGGTGTTGAAAATACAGAAGCGGCTGAGATTCATGATGAAATATCAAACCTTGAGAAAAAGTCAGAAAAACTGCTAAAGTCAATTTTTTCAAATTTAACTGATTGGCAGATTATTCAATTAGCGAGACATCCACAAAGACCTTATAGTATGGATTATATTCCATTAGTCTTTGAAGATTTTGAAGAGCTGCATGGTGATCGAGCTTTTTCAGACGATAAAGCGATTATTGGTGGTCTTGCAAAGCTTGGTGATCAGCCTGTTATGGTGATTGCGCAACAAAAAGGTAGAACGACGAAAGAGAAGTTAAAGCATAATTTTGGCATGATGCATCCAGAGGGCTACCGTAAAGCACTTCGTTTAATGAAGCTTGCAGAGAAATTTGGTGTGCCTATTGTGACGTTTATTGATACCCCGGGCGCTTATCCTGGTGTTCAAGCAGAAGAGCGAGGCCAGAGTGAAGCTATCGCGGTTAACTTGCGAGAGATGTCCCAGTTTAATGTCCCTATTATTTGTGTGGTTATTGGAGAAGGTTGTTCTGGTGGTGCGGTAGGCATTGGTGTGGGTGATCGTTTTGTGATGATGGAATATAGTTATTTTGCAACGATATCACCTGAAGGTTGCGCGTCTATTCTTTGGAAGACAGCTGACAAGGCATCCGATGCAGCAGAGATTATGGGAATTACTGCAAGCCGGTTATCAAAGCTTGGTGTGGTAGATGGGGTTATCAAAGAACCTTTTGGTGGGGCGCATCGAGATTCTGTCGCTGCGGCTGCTTCAATTAAAGATTATATTGCAAAAGCCTTAACTGAGTTGCAGGCGGAGTCTGCAGAAGAGCGTTTAGAGAAACGTTATGAAAAGTTGACCAGTTATGGTGATTTCTTTTCTGAGTAGTAATCTTTTTCTTATTTTCTTATTTTCTTATTTTCTTATTTTCTTATTTTGCTATGCCAGTAGTTGGCAAAAATTTCTATAAATTGACTTCCCCAAAAATAAGAAAATATGCCAATGTATGCGCCCAACATCACATCTGCTAAGTAATGCTTGGTGATGATAAGTCGACTGAGGCAAATTAAAGTTGCTAAAATAACAGCAAAAATCGTCCAGGCTCTCTTTCTAAAGCATGAAGCGATTGCTAATAACCCAGAAAAAGCCATGGCTGCATGGCCGGAAGGCGAGCTATGCTGAGAGCCTTTAGTGCTAAAATGATGAAATCCATACAGTCCATGTTCAAAGTACATGATTGGGCGATATCGACCAATAACGAATTTTAGTAGGGTTGCCACAGCAGCGGCTATAAAAAGTGAGAGTGCTATTTTAAGCCATGCGCTATTTTGACTCTGTTTTTTAAATACAAGCTGGTAAAGTGCGATGAGGCCACAAAAGACCATTACAATTATCCAGATATCGGGGTCAAATATAAGAGCGATGATTTGGCAAAGCATGCTTAACGATTGCCTATGATGGATGTGAAAGAAATTAGCAATGGGTAAATCTAAAAGCTTAAAAGAAATAATGTAGAAGATTGAGCTTAACATACCCCAAATAATGGTTTGGTAAAGTAGAGGGGTTAATATGATATTTCTTCTCATGGGGTTATTCATTGAGTAATGCTTTTAGAATATTATCAACTAAATCTTTAGTAGATGAAAGGTAAGAATAAAATCAAGAGGGTTTTTAAAATAGTGGTACCAGAGGCCGGACTCGAACCGGCACGTCCTTGCGAACGGGGGATTTTGAATCCCCTATGTCTACCAATTCCATCACTCTGGCAAAGTGAAATTAATTATAGATTGACTGAAGGTGAAGTCAAATCAATTTATAGTGGTAAGGTGAAATTTATTAGTTATGAATAATTACAGAACATTATCAAGCGGCCAATTTTCAACAATTGTGCCAAGTGAGTAGCCATTTTCAGTTAACTTTTCTTTGATTTCTGTCAGAGATTTTTTGCCAAAGTTTGGTGTTTTAAGTAGAGAGGATTCTGTTCTTCTTACTAGCTCACCAATTAAGCGTATATTTTCTGACTTCAAGCAGTTTGCTGAGCGAACGGTTAAATCAAGTTCTTCGACAGGCTTTAATAAGAATGGGTCAATTTCTGGTTCTTCTTCCACATGAAGGCGTTCTGCAACTGCTTCTGTGTCAACAAGGCCAGACATGATGTTTTGCATCATTAGAGCGCTTTGGCTAAGCGCGTCCGTAGGTGTGATGCTGCCATCAGTTGTGATGTCAATCACAAGCTTATCAAGATCCGTTTTTTGCTCAACACGTGCATTTTCAACAGAGTAGTTAAAGCGCAAGATAGGAGAATAAGAGCCATCAAGCATGAAGAAGCCGTCAGTATTATCTTCTGTTTGAGAGACATAACCTTTACCACTTGTAATGCGTGCTTCAATACTAAGTTCTTTTTTGTCAGAAAGTGTACCAATGACGTGGTCTGGGTTTAAAAGTGTAACGCCTTTTGGAAGTTTAAAGTCTTTTCCAGTTAGGGTTTGAGACTTTCCTTTTTTACTAAGGGTGGCGCTACCTTCAGTGACTTCTTCGTCAAAGCTAAAGAGCAGGCCTTTAATGTTTAGCAAAACTTCATCAATGGCTTCTACCGTTGAATCATATTTGTCAGCTAACGTCTTTGTATTATTGATTTTAACAGCTGTTACAGAACAACCTGTAAGTGAAAAAAGCATACATTCTCTTAATGCGAAGCCTAAAGTATAACCAAAGCCACGCTCTAAAGGTTCGAGCGTAATGCGTGACTGAGCGTCACTTTTATCTTTGGTTTCAATGTTTGTAGGGTGTAATAGATGTTCTAATTCCATAAGTATCAACCGACCATTTTATTCTAAATTGAAAATAACTGCGGCATTCTACCGATTTTGGCTTTAAATTGCACTCATTTTCTTGAATAAATTACATGTCTCTGATAAACCGATTTTGTAGCTTTTTTATTGCAGGCCTATTTGGTAGGCCCAAGGAACTCAGTTGTAAATAAATAGTCGACTTACTTGGGTTCTGTTGATCTGGCTTTGTTTTGTGACGTGTCTTTAATCTGGATTGCTAAATCGCTTATTATTGAATGCATATAAGAGCCAAATTAGAAATAGAGAAAGCTGTGAAAAAAATAATTTTAGCCTTGGGGTTATCCTTTAGTATTTTGTTGCTTGCAGGATGTGCGTCGGATGACAATAAGTTGCCTTATGAAGGTGATAGTGCGCAGTTTATTTATGCTAAAGGACACTCGTTTCTAAAGGAAGGTGATTACCCCAGTGCAATTAGCGCATATAAATCTCTTAATGCGCAGTACCCGTTCGAACATTTCAGTCAGCTGGGAACTTTGGATTTGATTTATGCCTATTATCAAAAAGCAGATTCAGCAATGATGATTGCAGCGGCAACACAATTCATTAAATTGCATCCTCAAAATAAAAACATTGGGTATGCCTACTATATGTTGGGCATTGCGCATTTTGATAATGGTAGGGGTTTTTTACAAAGAAGGCTTCCTTATGAAATGGCTCAACATGATCCTGTTGGTTATAAAAAAGCTTTTTTTGAGTTTAAAAGAGCCATTGCTTTAAGTCCAAAAGCAAGTTATGTATCTGATGCAAAGCGTCGTATGGTTTACTTGAATAATACGATTGGGCGGTATGAGCTAAATATTGCGCAGTATAATTTTGAGCATAAGGCTTATGTTGGAGCCATTAATCGTGCAAAAAAAGTAGTACAGCAATATTCTAGATCTGAGGCGGTTGAATCAGCTTTAGTGGTGATGGCAAAATCCTATAATATACTTGGGCTTCCTAAGATGGCAGAAGCCTCTGTCGCGGTTTTAAAGAAAAATTTTCCTGATAATAAATATTTAGAGTCAGTCATTTCAGAAGGGCATCGAGAAAGCGTTATCGTAAATTAAAATACTGTTCTGGCTGGTTTACTTGCATTGAGTCTTTGATGGCGCTTTAATTTAGGGGATAGCAAAGATAATATAGAGCAGCTTATGTGGGCGTTTATTGGTAGTAGTGGATTTGAGTATTTTGATGAATTTGAGGTGCTTGAGACGCTTCCAAGAGAAACGCCATTTGGATTGTGTTCTGATGGTTTGGAGCGTGTTAAAGTAAAAGGACAAGAAGCACTTTTTTTATGTCGTACGGGCCAAGAACAGCATTTATTACCCTCTAAAATAAATTACCGTGCGAACATCTATGCATTAAAAAAACATGGTGCAACCTCTATTTTAGCACTTTCCTCGGTGCGGAGCTTGCGGGCAGAGTTAAAACCCGGTGATATGGTAATTCCTTATCAATATATCGATAGAACCAAAAGCTCTCGAGTCAGTACATTCTGTGATGATAATTTGTTGGCATATGTTTCGTTAACACACCCTATTTGTGAAGAAGCGGCCTCAAAATTAAAGGATTCAAAAAAGAAGTTCGATTTTGCGATTCATTTCGGGCAGGTTTACGTTTGTATTGAAGGTCCTCAATTTCCAACGATGGTTGATGCGAAATGTTTTCAGGCAATGAGTGGTGGTGTTATTGGGATGTCTGGCTTTCCTGAATATGCTTTGGCGCGAGAAGCCGGACTACATTATTTGCCGTGCCATTTTATTGTAGATTACGTACCTTGGGATAATCAAACACCAAAGATGGAGTGCGTGATTGAAACAAGACATGAAAACTATGCAAAAGCGCTTTCTATATGTGAGTATGCGGTAAAAGAGCTCGCAAGTTTTGGTGAGGTTTCAACCGTAAAAAATAGTTTAGCGGCTTCTTTAAATGCATTGCCAGAAATGCTATCTCCAGATCAAAAGTCATGGGTGGGTACGATTATTGGCTCAACG
>CAXBFV010000024.1:0-8893 GCA_963974985.1 uncultured Gammaproteobacteria bacterium
TGGGAGATCCATCCAGGCAGGGTAAGTAATACCTTGTTCTTGAGCTTTTTTAGCCAGCTCTGCCGCTATTGTGGGGTCTACTTTAGTTTTTATTTTAGAGGGTTTTTTATTTTCAGTTTCACTTTTAGTAATGGCGAGAGCCGCGGCTTCAGCAATACTATTTTTTGAGCGTTGGTAGGCTTCCTGAATTTGTTTCACATCGAAAATACTGCTGTTGGCTTGGAGATCATACTCCCAATTTCCTGTTAATTTTGACATTTTCCCAGAAAGTTCAAAATCACTGCCTGAACCTTGATATTTGAGATCCATAATTTCAGTATGATCGTTTAAAAATTTAGCTTTTGTAGAGACCTTTAGTCCTTGAATGTCTGGAATGATACCGATTTCCCAATGGTTGAAAAATTGATTGGTTGTGAAAAGGGAAGGCGCTTTGGCATCAAGCATTAAATCCAGTTCAAAGTCAGGTGTGATCTGACCTTGAGCGGCAGTATTAATTGATAAATCCCCTAAAGTGCTGACAAGTTTTTTTAATACGAATTGGGTATTATGAAGATCATAGTTGGCAATTATCTCTGCATTGAGTGGGATATCATTACTGGTTGCCTTTAGCGTAAGCTTTTTAATCTCTAATAGCTGTTGTGATAAAGAAAGCTTAATTTCAGAAGTGATATTTTCTAAAGGCGGTAAAGTATTCTCAGAAAGGTTGGCATAATTTTGCAGATCATTGACTTTGCCTTTAAGATCTATCTGGATTTTAGGACTTGGGTTGAGGTTTCCTTGAACAAGGATTTCAATCTGATCTTTTTCAGTGGGATTAGCCATTAATAGATTGGCTTTAAGAGGTGTGTTTTTAACATATAAGCCATAATCAGCATCACCTGATAATGTTAAGGTATCTTTTTCGTATGACGCTTCAGTGTGATTTAGTTTGGCGAATAATTTTCCCTGATTAGCACTAAGGTTAAGCCTCATATTAATGTTAGTGAGTGCTTTAAGCGGAGAGGATTTTTCACCTATTAAGAAGCTGAGTGCATCTGCTGATTTTAAAGTTGAAGTGACATTGGTATTCATCCATTCTTTGGTCGGCGAAGGAATGCCTGTAAACCCTTTAATATCAATGGAATGATCATGATCTTTAAGGGTGGTGTGCAGATTATATGTGGCTAAAGACAATGGCGTTTTGAAATCTAAAGTAAGGGGCCCTGTTATTTCAAGTGGCGTATTTTCTAATAGAACATTCAGGCTAGGATTAAGCTCTAATACTTCAGGCTTATTAGCCTCGAAAGGTATTTTTAAACTAAGTGTCTGGAGACTATAAGGCAGCTGAATATCAAAATCTTTTAATACGGCGGTTAGGTTGTTGCTAGAGGCATTTAGGGTTCCGGTTAACCATTTATCTTGGGTGATGGGCCAGAGTAAATGTGAATTGAGATCAATGGTGTTGTCTTGATAATGTGCGGACAGCTTGCTCGTAATAGGGATACGCTGCATATCTTTTAAAGAGGTCGAGGCATTGATGTCTAAAGAGATAGGTTTGCCATCGTAGGTTAACGTTGTGTTCAGTGGCGAGAGTAGAAATTTGTCTTTATCAGCGGTAAGTTTTAACTGAGCGGTAAAGTCTTTAATTTGGGTGAGCCAGAATGGCGGCGTTGTGTTATTAAATAGAGATTTTGGATTAGGGAGTGCGGCATTAAGAGACAGTGTTAACCATTTTTGAGCACTAAAAGGTTGGTCGATGTCTGCTTTTAATTGCAGCAGTTTATTTTGATGGTTTGTAAGACTCAGGTCTGAAACTAAGGGATAAAAAGTGTTGTCCTTTTGAGACGAAGCCTGATGGGTTAATTGATAAGGCTGGCCTTGATAGTCAAAGCATGTTTGCAGATTTTGTTTGCGTAGCGCGTCATGTTCAAAATCTATGACATCATTAAGTTGAACATTTTGTAGCGTTTGCAGCTCAGGAATTTCAAAGCCAAGTTTAGCGGTGGTTTGATAAGGGGTGGTCATTTTTATAGCGGTTTTTGTTTTTATGGTTAAAGGATTTAAACTTAAGTGCCCCTCGGTTTTAAAATAATTTTGATTATCAAAATGCAGAGACGCTGTAAAATTCATGCCTGCAGATTCAAAGAGTTGATTGAGTGTGTCAAAGTCAGTATGTAAAACGATGGGTTGATTATTAAGCGTAAGGTAACTTTGTCCCTGGTTGATTTGGGGTTCTGCATTAACGTTTGTTTTGAAAAGCGTGATGTCTTTTATTTTAAGCATTTGTGTTTGGTCGGGGGTGAGATAAGCAATGTCAATGTGCTGGATATGGAGGGTCGGAAGTGCCCATTCAAAAAAATCACTTTGACTGTTTGCTTCAGGTTCGGGTTGAGGATCATGATCTGTGGTCGATAATGCAGGGAAATCCCAACTGGTCTCGCCTTTTTCATTATTGAGTAAGGCAATATTACCGCCCATTAAGGCAATATCTAAAAGTTGAAGTTTACCCTTTAATAATTTTAACGCGGAAACTGATACATAAGCCTTTTTAAGCGTTGCCATTTTAGGATGCTGAGATGCGTCTTTAATATTAGGAATGCTGGGATTACTTAAAGCCACCTGATAAAGGGACAGGCTAAGCCCTGATTGATATGAAAGACCTATGTAAGCGCCGTCTAGAGTAAGCTTTCGGCCGAGTAATTTACTCACTTGAGTCGAGGTAAAGCCCATTAAGGGTCGAAAATGAAAGTTATTTAAAAGCATGAATAACATAAAGAGCGCACAGAAAAAAATGGCGCAGAACGTTAATATTTTTTTACACAACAGCATGTTAAATACTTTTAAAATTTTATAGAGAAGGTTTAATAGTTATAGGTGATTATTGGGAAAATTACCTCAGAAAATTTATTTGTTAAGGTGTTTTTTTATTATATTTTTAGGGCTAGTCGATCAATTTTTCCTGTAGCATTTTTAGGAAGCTCAGGCATAAAAATAATTTTCTCAGGTAGCTTATATTCAGCAAGGTAAGTTTGGCAGTGTTCAATAAGTTGAGATTCAGTGATTCTAGATTGAGGATCTAGGACAACATAAGCCCAGATGACTTCACCCCAAACAGCATCTTTTTTACCAATAACCGCAACCTCTAGAATTTCAGGGTGTTGGTAGAACGTTTGTTCAACTTCTAAGGGGGCAATATTTGAACCCCCTCGAATAATAATATGTTTGTCTCGCCCTAAAAAATAAAAATTTCTGTCTTTATCTAAATAACCCAGATCACCTGTTTTGACCCAACCATTTGGCAGATCTCTTTGACTGAGCTCAGGGTTTTTAAAATAGGCCAAAGGTGTGACTTCATTTTGGATAAAAACATGACCTGTTTTGCCTGTTGGTAAAACTTGATTTTGTTCGTCTCGAATTTCCATCCGTGTGCTTTTAAAGAGCTTACCGCTTGCTTTAGGGTGATTTAATTCAGGTGTGTTTTGTGCATAACCAAATACCTCTGTCATGCCAATAACTTTTTGAGTTTCTGCATGCTGGGCCAATTGATAAGCCATGGTAGGGAGTAAGGCTAAACTGGTTATTTTATGTTGGATAACAAGTTCTAGAGTTTCTGCTTCAGAAAATTTAGATTGCAGATAAATAGGTAGCCCTAAAACCAGTGCGGGGAGCAGCTGAGAAGAAAAGGCAAAGGCATGATTGACTGAAAGTGAAACCAAAAGTTTATCTGAGGTCAAATAGCCAAAGTCTTCTGCGCGGTTCTGAGCATATTTTATTATTTGGGCTAATGAATGGGTGACTGCTTTGGTGTGGCCCGCGCTGCCTGAAGTCAGGTGGTAGGTGTAGGTTTCATTATGAGATAAAAAAGAGTTGTCACTACAAAAAAAATTATTATCCTGCGGCTTAACCGGAGGATCCATGTTTAATTTTTTGTGGATACCGCGATTAAGTCGCGGTATGACGGTTTCTTTTAAGGCTTTAGCTTTATTTGTCAGTAATTCCCAAAACTCACCCTCCATAGGATTTTGTGCATCTACGGTAACGATTTGAATATCTAAATGCTCGCAGGATTCTTTAAGTTCATGGGTGACACGATTATCTTCAATGACAAGTGCTGAAGGTTCAAATTCTTTAAGGAGTTGAATCAACTCATGAGCGGTATATCTGGGATTAATGGGTAGGATGTGCACACCAGCTATCCAGGCCCCTAGATAACAAAGGATATTGACGGGCGAGTTAAAAGCACAAAAAGCTAAGGTCTTGATTTCTTGTGTATGTAAAAAATTAGCAGTGAGTTGACTGTGCTGGTTAAGCCATTCATAGGTGTAAGATTTATCCTGAAAATAGAGGGCTAAATTTTCTTTTGTATGTTGTTTAAGAAAGGATTGCATGCCTAAAAACAGGGGGTTAAGATGCTCTAGTATAACTATATCATGTGGAGTATTGGATGTCAGTGGAAGCGGGCCAGATCGGTGTTTATTCAGAAGTAGGAACCTTAAGACGAGTGCTTACTCATTACCCAGATAGAGGGATTGGCGGGGTGATTCCTTCAAAGGCGCAAGAATGGCTTTATGAAGATATTGTGCATTTAAAATATATGCAAAAAGAATACGAATACTTTAGAAAAATTTTATTGGCTTATCTGGATCCAGAAGTATTACGTCAGTGGCTTAAAAAAGAACGAGATGGCCTTTCTTCGACCCTTTCTCCTGCATCGGTAAGCTCCCCTGATTTTGTACCTTCTAAAAAAGTCATTGACACAGAGGAATTGCTGGCGGAAATTTTATCTGACCATGCCATTCGATTGCAGCTCGTGGCTTCAATTTGTGCGATTGAGGGAACGCGACATACCATACAAACTTATCTAGCAGATCCGAATGAATTAACGCCGTCAGAATTAGCAAAAGTTTTTATCACAGGGACGTTAGAAGGGCATACAAAATTAAAAGATTCTGATTCAGGCATGCTGTTTGCCCCAATCCCCAATTTTTTATTTACCCGTGATATTGGGATTACTATCGGGAGGCATTTGTTGTTAAGTAAAACGGCATTACAGTCACGTAAAAGAGAATCCGTTTTGGCGCGCTATATTGCTTATTATGCGCTATTTAAAGGAGATCCTGATAAGGTGATTGAAATTTCCAATAACCATGATGCTTTTTTATTAGATGCACCTGAGCGTTTGAGTCAAACAGTGACCCTTGAGGGGGGAGATGTCATGATGATTGCACCGAATCATGTCTTGATTGGTTATTCAGAACGTACCACGCCCCATGCCTGTGAAAAAGTTATTCAGCATCTTTTTAAACTAAAAAGCTGCGATATTCAGAAAGTCTCTGTTGTGAAATTACCACATCTTCGAGCTATGATGCATTTAGACACAGTGATGACACAAGTGGATCGTAGAACATGGGTGCTGTTTAAACAGTTGGTAGACATGGGCCTTGAAGATGTCCGAAGTGCAGAGATCTTTGAAGCGTTAGGGGTCAAATCTACGAAAGCTGAGCGTTTAGCAAAGGTTTCACAGTTTGTACGTCGAGGAAATGCCGGTTTCTGTGAAGTGAATAAAGACATTACAACCTTGAAAGAACTTTTGATGGATGTCAGCTGCAATGATTATGGCTGTCAGCCTGAAGAGGTGAAGTTTATCTATTCTGCAGATGGGAGTTTAATCCATGATGAGCGTGAGCAATGGACGGATTCTTGTAATGTTACAGCTATTAAAGAAGGTGTGGTATTGGGCTATGATCGAAATGATCTCACTGCAAAAGGATTTGAAAATGCAGGATTTAAATCCGTTTGTGTGAAAGAAGTGATTGATAATTTAGCAGTGGAAATTAAAGAAAACCCAGAAATAGATATTGCAGAATATTTAGCAAAACATATCCCGGAAAAAGCATTGCTATTGGTGCCGAGTGCTGAGCTTTCAAGAGCTCGAGGCGGGCCACATTGTATGACCATGCCTATTGAAAGAGATTATGTCTAATGGCTTTAAAGTCTAGCTTGGTTTTTATGGTGGAACCTGTCGCTTTTGAAGTGAACCCTGAAACCATGGCGACCAATGCTTTCCAAAACAAATCGGATTTATCACAAGAAGTGGTTCAGGAAAAGGCACTGGCTGAATTTAAAGGCGTCGTTAAAATATTACGCGCTAATGGCGTGCGTGTGAAGACGATACAAGATATCAAAACCGATAAAACTCCGGATTCCATTTTCCCTAATAACTGGGTGTCTTTTCATAAAAATGGCGCTGTAATTTTATATCCGATGTGTGCGGAAAACAGACGTCGAGAAAGACGGTTGGATTTTATTTTAGAAGTTGTCAAAGCAAATAAGCTTAAATTAAATCAATTGATTGATTTTAGTTTTGAAGAGCATTTTGAACAATATTTAGAAGGCACCGGCAGCATTGTTTTTGATCATGAACATAAACTTGCTTATGCCTGTCGTAGTGAGCGTATGCATGAAGATATTCTGCAGCGCGTATGTAAAATAATAGATTATCAGTCAATTATTTTCTCTGCTGTGGATCAAAAGGGGCAGCCTATTTATCACACCAATGTCATGATGGCCATGGGACAAAATTTTGTCGTGGTTTGTTTAGAAAGTATTGCTGATGAAAAGGAACGCGAGATACTTCAAAAATCTTTTGCAAAGACAGGCAAAAAAATCATTGAAATTTCTTATGATCAGATGCATCACTTTTGTGGCAATGTCTTAGAACTTTTTGATGAAGAAGGCCAATCAGTAACGGCCATGTCTTCTACGGCCTATGAGAACTTTACAAAAGATCAAAAGCAAATTTTTGGTCAATTTACCAAAATGATACATGCCCCGATTCCGACGATTGAAGAATGTGGAGGGGGCAGTGTGCGTTGTATGATTTGTGAGGTTGGTTAGCTTAAATTTTATAGTTTCTCAGCTAAAAATAAGACTTAATGGAATTACAGAGTATAAACCCAACATTAGATAATGCTGAGTTCAAAGATCTTGCAGTGGTAGATAGAGTTTTAAAAGCTATTTTATAAGATATGTATGGCTTATTTATATTTTTTACGTATTTGAAGAAGGCATCAAGCACGCCGCTTTAGGCAGGATCATTACAGATGTTGTGTCTAGTGTGCCAGTATAATCATTAGATTTTGCTGTAATATACTGATTTCCAGAGTTTAAACATTTATGCATTGTAATCGTAACAACAGGGTTAGGGTTTTGCCATACTCCAATTGCTGGATTTATAATTAATAGGTTTGCGACAGCAGTGCCGTGAGTAAAAGGATTTAAGTTAGAATATTGAACTTTAAATCCAACTTTATTTTTATATTTTGGTTGTGTGCTTGGGCGATTTTTGAAAACATTCCATACGTTTAGAGGTTTTTCAAAGCTCCACCAATAGGCAACTGGTAGTGTTGGGCTAGTACCCACGACACCTGCTTTTGAATCTGGGTTTCCTTTTATAACAAATTGTACATTTAAAGGAGAAACTTGAACGTTGTCTTGAGCAAAGCAATTTCCGCTAAGTACACAAATAGAGAATAGAATAATTGAGAGTAGTTTCATTTTTTTATCCTTTTGAGTTATGAGATTAATTTTTTTCGTATCATAATAAAAAATAATTAATTCTTCAAGTTTTTTTGATGGAGAAATTGGGTTCTATGGCCTTCAGAGTAATTGGTTTTACTTAACAATTTAGGGGCTGGCTAAGTAATCTTGGCCAAACTTTTCCCCATCCATTTTCATGAGAAACACCCTCTACAGTTTCAGTTTGAATACAGTCAGTCTTACCAGAAGCTTGTAGGTAACTGTGTAAGACTTCAGGCGTAATCACAGAATCATCTTCCCCTAAAAAATGAATTTGTGGAATGTCATTTATTTGTTTAGCAATATCTCGTGGATTTAAAGACTCGGTCATAGGGGAGACGTTATGGATTTCATTTACTTTGACATGGTCTAAATTCCCACCGACTGTGCGAATAGAAGCAATGTCATTTCGTCTAGAGGCAACTAAAAGGGCAACCGCGGCACCACCTGAAAAACCAATCAGATTAAATTTTTGGATATGGTCTTTTTGTTTTATATTATTTAACACTTCGTCCATAGATTGAATAACTTCAGGTGCAAAGCGATGACTGCTCCAATATTTTTTTGAACATTTTTGGCCTTGTGTGGTCACGCGCGTATATTGGCAAGGGCGTGCAATATAAATGACATTAGCGTTGCGAGTTTAAGTGCTACAGGATTGGTAGGTGTCGAGTTAGATGAAAGACGACGTCGCGTAATCCAAGCCAAGCCATCCCCTTCAATATAAACATTAGCGGTATGGGTACTAGGATTTGAAATGCGCTGATAGGTGGTGATCTCAAAAGGAGGGGCGCTGATAATCTCTTTCTGCATATGAGCAGGCTGGGCCATATTATAGGCGATACCTTCCCTTGCTGTGTGACTGGGGATTGAGCAAGCCGTGAGGAATAAACTAACGGTGAGCATACCGATTATTTTAAGTTGATTAGATGAAAACTTCATATGTGTAAACTTCTGCTGAGTGCTTTTTTAGAAGTATAGATTTAAACACTTAATTTTTCTTCGATAGCTTTCGAATCATTTCAATAGCGGCTTCTTCTCTAGCTTTTCTTGGGGAGCCATCTGACCCCTGAGCCGTTAATTCTAGATCATCGACGTAGCAGGTAGCTTCGAATAAGTAGGGGGGCAGATCTACAATTTTTTCTATAGAATAAGTCGCTTCACTTTTATTCAATGAGCTCAATAATTCAGTAAGTTCTTTTTGATAAGGTGAATCAGGTGTTTCTGAAGACGATGGATCTGATGGAGATGGTAGTGTCGATGGATATGGTAGTGTCGATGATGGAGATTATAGTCATCTCCTTACCCCAAGTGGTACACCAATGCCGGGACATCC
>CAXBFV010000025.1:0-8809 GCA_963974985.1 uncultured Gammaproteobacteria bacterium
AAAGGTTCCGTGCGTTAAATGTGGAATTCGAGTACTTGAACCTGTAATGGGGATCATGGTACATAATTCAGCATAAACAAAAGCAATAACAGTGACTAATATAGCCCCTAGAATCCAGGATATAAGAGAGGAAGGACCCGCATAAGTAGAGGTGAAAAAGGCTGAAAACAACCAACCTGAACCCAGGATTGCACTAACTGATGCTAACAACAAACCTGTAGATGAAATTCTACCTTGCATACGTTTCCTACTTTTAGTAATTCTAAAAACAAAACTCGAGCCTCATTACGTAAATGAAGGTCATCAAGTAACGCTTTTTTATAACCCTTATTAGCTAACGCCATCACAAAAGGTAATGTTGCATTATTTAAAGCTTCTGTAGAGGTACGTGCCACAGCACCAGGCATATTAGCGACACAGTAATGAACCACTTCCTCTTCAACAAAAGTAGGTTCATCATGAGTCGTTGCATGAGATGTTTCAAAGCATCCCCCCTGATCAATTGCTACATCCACAACAACAGAGCCTTTGCGCATTGCTTTAAGCATTTCACGGTTAACAAGCTTCGGTGCCGCAGCCCCTGGAATAAGCACTGCACCAATCACTAAGTCTGCACCGGTTACATATTTCACCATATTTTCTTTATTCGAATAAATAGTGGTCAACTTTGGTCCAAAATAATCATCCAACTCTTTCAAGCGCTCAAGTGAACGATCCAATACGGTTACATGCGCTTCCATACCAATGGCCATACGAATGGCATTAAGTCCTACAATACCGCCACCAATCACAGTAACCTTTGCAGCTTTAACGCCTGGAACGCCTCCCAAAAGCACACCACTTCCACCTTGTGCTTTCTCTAAACAATGCGCACCAGCTTGAACAGATAAACGTCCCGCCACTTCACTCATGGGTGTCAACAAAGGTAAACGCCCAAAACGATCTGTTACTGTCTCATAAGCCACCGCCACACAACCCGACGCCATCAATAATTCTGTTTGTCGCAGGTCAGGCGCCAGATGTAAATAAGTAAATAATAATTGATCCTTACGCAACATTTTGCATTCTTCTGGTTGCGGCTCTTTGACCTTAACAATCATTTCAGCACGATCAAAAACTTCTTTTGCTGTTTGAACAATTTCAGCACCTGCTTGAACATAATCTTCGTCAGAAAATCCAACTTCAGTACCTGCTTGGGTTTGCACTAAAACAGAATGTCCGTGGTGCACAAGCTCATTAACACTACCTGTGGTTAAACCAACACGATATTCACGATTCTTAATTTCTTTTGGTAATCCTACAATCATAATATGCTCCTAATTTATTTTTTGGTTATACCCATAATTTTACACTTTAAAATTCTTAGCGATATTAACATTATTTTGCCAATGAAGTTAAGTTTTTAGTTTGAATTTATTAACACAATCACATTTTGTTTAAAATATAAACACTTAATTACGCAAATAATTAGAGTTCTGCCTCTTATTCTTTATAACTCAAGCACAAATTCCAACAAAGCATCAGGACAAATCAAAACACCTATCCCACTCAATGAAAGCTTGCCTCTCATTGACAAATTTAGCACCATCCGTTTAAATTAGTGCATTCTTTTTCAAAAGAAAAAGTTGCTCACAAAAGCCTTATACACAAAGGCAAATTAAGGAGATCCCATGTCCCAAAAAACAGCAATACTTAGCATCCCTGAAGATGGCTTAGAGTTAGAACTTCCTGTATACTCCGGCACCTTAGGTGCAGACACGATTGATGTCTCTTCACTTGTACAGTCTGGTATATTTACATTTGATCCTGGTTTTATGTCTACGGCTTCTTGTAAGTCTGCGATTACTTTTATTGATGGCGCTAAAGGCATACTACTGCATAGAGGTTACCCTATTGATCAGCTTGCAGAAAATGCTTCTTTTATGGAAGTTTGCTACTTGCTACTTCATGATGATTTACCTAACAAAGAAGAGCTTACAGACTTTGAATATCAAATTAAACATCATACGCTTCTCCATGAACAACTCGTCAAGTTCTTTATTGGGTTTCGCCGCGACGCACACCCAATGGCTATTATGGTCGGTGTTGTCGGTGCGCTTTCTGCATTTTACCATGACGGTCTTGATTCGAAAGACCCAGAAAATCGTTTGATTTCTGCTTATCGCTTAATTGCCAAAATGCCAACCATTGCTGCAATGTGCTACAAACATAGCATTGGGATGCCGTTCATGTATCCACGCAATGATTTAAGTTATGCAGGCAACTTCATGTACATGATGTTTGGCAACCCTTGCGAGGAATACAAACCTAACCCAGTTTATGTTAATGCCATGGATCGTATCTTTACGTTACACGCAGATCATGAACAAAATGCATCAACGTCTACTGTACGCTTAGCAGGTTCAACAGGCGCCAATCCTTATGCTTGTATTTCATCTGGTATTTCTGCACTTTGGGGTCCTGCTCATGGCGGTGCTAACGAAGCCGTTATTAAAATGCTCGAAGAAATTGGCACGCCTGAAAACGTTGATAAATTTGTGGCTAAAGCCAAAAACAAAGATGATCCTTTCCGTCTAATGGGCTTTGGTCATCGCGTCTATAAAAACTTTGATCCTCGCGCCAAAATCATGAAGACCACTTGTGAAGAAGTCCTTTCTCAAACAGGTGATGCTGACAACCCACTTCTTCAAATTGCAAAACGCTTAGAGACCATTGCATTAGAAGACCCTTACTTCATTGATCGTAAGCTTTACCCTAATGTGGATTTTTACTCAGGAATAATTTTGAAGGCAATCGGAATCCCAACCAGTATGTATACGGTTATCTTTGCTTTAGCAAGAACCGTCGGCTGGATATCACATTGGATTGAAATGGTTTCTGATCCAAAAGGTAAAATTAACCGTCCACGCCAATTATATATCGGCGAAGCACAAAGAGACCTTAAAGACATCTCTAAACGTTAAACTTAATCCTTCTATTCTATACCAAAGCCTTAATTCCCTAATGGAAATTAAGGCTTTTTTGTTTAAAAAATAAAATAAATACTTAATATAATTTGTTTTCTCTAAACCCCTGCTCTACACTAAAAGAAAACCACCTCTTGAAAAATGTCTAGCGCTGTGCCTTCTGCCAAACAAAAAATCACCCTAGCGGCCAAAGATCTATTTGTTGCCAAAGGTTATAATGGCACCTCTATTCGAGACATTGCCAAAACCTCTGGCGTGCAAACCTCTTTAATCTATCATTACTTTGAAAATAAAGATTGCCTCTGGCGTCAGGTAAGAGAGACTTTTATTGGCACAAATGACCTCTTGTCGCATACAACAGAAATTATTACGACATCATTAGAGTCGTTTATAGAACAACTTATACAGCAACGTCTTGATTTTTTTAAGAATAATCATGAAATTCTAAGAATTTTTGACTGGCAAAGATTAGAAGGCCAAGGCGAAAGAATGATTGGCGTGGCTCAAAAAAAGAATGCTCCAACCCCTGTAAGCCTTGAACAAATTCTACAAAATTTCCAACAGATGGGTGAAATAAATCCTGATATTTCAATAAAGCACATGGCTTTAATGATCTCAGGTGCTATTTTTGGACCCTTCTTAAAAACAGGTCAGAATGAATTAAAGACTGAAGAGGAAGAAGTCCAATATATTAAAATGCTGACACAGTCTTTAGTCCAAGCCTTTAAACCCTAAAGCCCCTCTTAAACTCCAAAGTAAGCCTGATATACATCTTTTAATGAAGACATGCTTGCTTCTATTTTCTGAAATGATTGCGCCTTATCCAATAAAGCCTGAAGTTCAGGTGTTGGCAAAACCTTCTCATCAATAATCGACTCCAACACTGTTTCAAATTTGCAAGGATCTGCCGTGGCGACCAAAATCCAGTTTTGATCTTTACTTAACTGCTTTCTCGCAAAGAACGTCGTCGCAGTATGCGGACAAGCTAAATAACCATCTGTTTGATAAGTTTCTGTTATTTGCTGCTTAATCGCTTCATCTGACACTTCAAAAGCGCGAACATTTTGTTTAAATTCTTTAAAGTCTGGGAAAAGATATTGCAGACGCTCAAAGTTACTTGGCTTACCTACATCCATAGCATTCGCTAAGGTTTCAATCGTAGCTTGGTCAGGCGCCACGCCTGTTGCTAAATAGTTTACCAGCGTATTATTTGAATTTTGAGAAACAACTAATTCACCTATAGGAAAACCACATTGCTTTGCCCAAAATGCAGCAGTAAGATTCCCGATATTTCCTGAAGGCACCACAAAGTTAGCGTGCTCCCCACATTCTTTAAAATACTTCCAACTAACATAAGCATAATAAGTCGACTGAGGTAATAACCGTCCAATATTAATACTATTTGAGGTATTTAATTGTGTCGTTTCATGCCACCACTCATCGGCAAAGGCACCTTTTACCAAAGCCTGACAATCATCAAAGGTACCCTGAACCGATAACGCTAAAACATTATCTCCCCAACAGGTAATCTGACTTTGTTGACGCTCTGAGATTTTACCTTCTGGAAAAAGCACCACGACGCGAATATTTAATTTTTGGTGTAAGGCGGCAGCCACGGCAGATCCCGTATCACCCGAGGTAGCGACAATAATAGTCATCACCTTCTTTCTAGCAAGATGACTTAAAGAGCAACCTAAAAAACGTGCGCCAAAGTCTTTAAAAGATAAAGTAGGCCCATGAAATAATTCCAATACTTGAGTGTTACCCGCTACCTGTTTAAGCGGTAATTCAAAAGTAAAACATTCTCTGCAAATCTCTTCTAATTCATCTGCTAAAACATCACCTTCAAAATAAGGGGCTAGAATTTTTGCTGCAAACCCCGGATAATCAAGAGTTGGATCAAGTTGTCCCCAATCAATTTTTGGGAATGATTCTGGCACAAATAACCCACCATCACGCGCCAATCCTTTTTGCATTGCCTCACTTACAGTTAGTGTTTCCTGCTGGCCACTTTGCTTTAATCGGGTACTGATAAATTTCATGTTAAATCCTCAATCTTAATAATATCTTCTATTCTTGCACCAGGCGCCTCAAGATTGGTTACCCAAGACTGGCTTGTTAAATTAAAATTTTGAAATTTTTCTTTCATGGCAATCGCAACACGCTTACCCTGCTCTTTCGTTTCAACCAATGCGAACATAGAAGGGCCTGCACCAGAAATAGAACAAGCTATCGCTCCTTCTTTTAATGCCGCATTTTGCACCTCATCAAATCCAGGAATTAGAGCCTTTCTCCTTGGCTCAATTAAAACATCCACCATGCACTCTTTTAAAAGCGCTGTATCTTGCGTATAGAGAGCAGCCATGACGCCTGCTAAATTTGAAGTTTGCTCCACAACAGTTTCAAGCTCAAAAGGCTGCTTTAAGTATTCTCTGGCCACCTTTGTTTCAATTTCTAAATCAGGGTGCACCACCACAAGATGCAGCCCAAGATTTGGTAACTGAATCACTTTCAAAGGATCTACTGAACGCACAAAACACAGACCACCATAAAGAGAAGGAATGGCATTATCCCCGTGAAAATTCCCCGTGGCCACATGCTCACCAAAAATGGCATATTCTGCAACTTTCTCAAGTGACATGGGTATTGATAAAAAAGCATTGATTGCAACAGCAGCCACCACCGCAGAGGAAGCAGACCCCCCCATCCCAGAACTTAAGGGAATCCCTTTCTGCAAGTAAATATCAAATCCTGCTTCAACATTTAAATCTGCAAGTACTTTTTGAACCACTGCTGAAACAACATTTTTTTCAATACTCACTGGTAATTTTTCGGCACCTGCCACACCACTAATTTCTTGAATCACAAGACTAGAATCATCACGGCGCTTAAGGTGTAAGCGATCGCCCACCCCTTCAACGGCAACCCCCATTAAATCAAAGCCTACCGCTAGATTAGCGCTACTTGCTGGCGCAAAAGCCATTACTGAAACAATCTCAGGGTTTAATATTTGCATCTTTTTTCCTAAGCAAGCTGTAGCAGATCAGCAAAGATACCTGCGGCAGTTACCTCAGGGCCGGCTCCTGGCCCTTGAATAATCATGGGATTATCGCAATAGCGCTTAGACGTTAAGATCACAAGATTATCCGTGCCTGTTAATCCCGCAAAAGGGCTCTTATCATCATAGGCTTCAATACCCACAGAGACCTCACCTGTTGCTGAGATTTTACCTACATAATGCAATCCATGCATCCCCTGCATTTTCTTCTGCAACAGCGCCCCCACCTCGTCATCATAGCTAGGCAACGCTTTCAAAAATGCTTCCTTATCCACCCCGCGCAATGCTTCAGACGTTAGATTCTCAATACTTAAATCACTTAAAGAAATTTCAAGTCCAACCTCACGTGCCAAAATAACAACTTTTCGCGCCACATCCATTCCTGATAAATCTTCTCGAGGATCAGGTTCCGTATACCCTAAGTCATAAGCAGTCAACACCGCCTCTGAAAAAGTTTTTCCTTCTCCCAAGGCTGAAAAAATATAACTTAATGTGCCAGATAAAACACCTTCTATTTTTAAAACTTCATCGCCACTATTAACCATATTTTGCAATGTATTCACCAAAGGCAATCCTGCACAAACATTGGTTTCATATAAAAATTTCACTTCATTTAAACGCGCGATTTCACGCAAAGCTTTATAATATTCAAAGGTGCCTGTATTAGCATATTTATTAGGTGTAATCACATGCACTTTATGAGATAAGCTCTCTAAGTATTGACTTGCAATACCTTCATTTGCTGTTGCATCAATAATAACCGACGTCCCGCCTCGACGTGCAATATGGTCTATAAAACCCTGCAAATTAATTTCTTCACCTGAAACTAACTGTGACGGCCAATCTTCAGTCAACAAATCATCTTTCGCTAACAACATTTTTTTAGAGTTCATCACGCCTTTTAAATGAATGGTGACATTTTGTCTTTCAAATAACACTGGTGCGGCATCTTTTAGCTGCTGAATAAAAGCAGAACCTATTGAGCCTACACCAATCACCCCCACGGCAATATCATGCGCATTAAAGTAAAACGCATCATGCACTGAATTTAAAGCGCGAGGCACATCTGATTCCTTGATAACCGCCGTAATACTGCGCTCTGAAGAGCCCTGCGCAATCGCATGAATATTCGTACCTACTTTTGCCAGCACATCAAAAAATTTCCCAGCCGCACCGGGGAAGCCAATCATTCCATCGCCCACGACCGTAATAATTGCACAGTCTTTATCTAAACGCACACGCTCAATATTGCCATTTTCTATATCATGCTTAAACGCTTCTCGAATAATATTTGCCGCAAGCTCACCTTCATGGCTATATACCGCAAAACAAATTGAATACTCTGAACTTGCTTGAGAAATCATAATAACTGAAATCCCATGACGCGTTAATGTTTCAAACACCCGAGATGAAATCCCTGAAACACCAATTAAACCTGCACCCTGTATATTAACAAGTGCCACATCTTCAATAGTAGAAAAAGCCTTTACTATCTCCTGACTTCTCGCCGGCGCTTCCGTAATGCAAGTTCCTTCTCTTTCTGGCTCCAAACTACTTTTAATCCATAAAGGAATTTGCATTTCCATTACTGGGGCAATGGTTTGAGGATGGATGACCGCCGCACCAAAATAAGCAAGCTCCAATGCTTCTTTATATGAAAGTGTTTTAATGGGTTGCGCGCGCTTCACTTGCTGTGGATTAGCACTCAACACACCTGGAACATCTGTCCAAATCACTAATGATTGTGCCTTAAACAACTTAGCAAAAATAGCCGCTGAAAAATCACTACCATTTAAACCCAGCGTCGTACGACCGCCCTCAGGATTATTGGCAATGAAACCTGTAACCACCAATACATCAAAAGGCGTCTCTGCCACAAACTGATCTAAATTTCGCTGACTTCTTTTCCAATCTACTTTAGCCGGAGGTACTTCATTATTGACATAGAGTACATTTGAGGCTTTTAGATATTTTGCAAGATGCCCTTGTGATTCCAGATAAAGTGCTAAAATTTGTGCTGAAAAAATCTCACCAAATCCCAATACAATTTCTTGAATATTTCGTGGGTAGGTTCGAATTAACTGTACCGTCTCTAAAATACTGGTAATGGCTTCACCATCTTTTTTAATCTCAGACTTCAAAGCTTCCGCCTTATCCGAAACTACCAAGTCATCAATAATTTGATGATGGCTCGCAATGACTTCGTCCAAAACAACTTGAAAATTATTTTCTGACTTTGCTAAATCCAATGCTTCCTGAAACTTGCTCGTTGTTTTACCAATTGCCGAAACCAATACCACTTCATCTTTAGTGGTTAAAATGGAGGTCACGTTTTTAATTTTATTTGCATCCGCAAGACTGGAACCACCAAATTTATGTACGGCTAATTTTCTATTTTGATTCATTTTTATTGTCTTAGTTTCTATTCACACAACCTGATTTGCTTCAGTATACCGGATTTATTGCGCTGCTCTATAGTGTTGACATTTATCTCTATTCACTCAAAATAGCCGCCTCTTATATTTAAGAATGTCAAATCATGCAACCACAACAAAAAAATGGTGTCATTATTTTTATCCTCATGATGACCATCATTATTGACTCCATGGGCATGGGGCTTGTTTTTCCTGTAATCCCTGGACTAATGATGTCTAAAGGAAGTATTTTTTTTGCACCCTCCACAAGTGACACTATCCGTCATTTTTGGTATGGCGTATCTATGGCCATGTGGCCACTGGGTATATTCTTTGGAAGCGCACTCCTCGGACGCCTTTCTGATATGTTT
>CAXBFV010000026.1:0-8602 GCA_963974985.1 uncultured Gammaproteobacteria bacterium
CAGGTAGCGGTAAAACGTTGCTTGCTCAAACATTAGCTAAAATGTTGGATGTTCCTTTTGCGATAGCGGATGCGACTACTTTAACCGAAGCGGGTTATGTAGGTGAAGATGTTGAGAATGTTATTCAAAAACTTTTACAGAATGCGGATCATAATGTTGAGAAAGCACAGCGCGGTATTATTTATATTGATGAAGTAGATAAGATTGCTAGAAAATCTGAAAATGCTTCTATTACTCGAGATGTTTCAGGTGAGGGCGTGCAGCAAGCACTTTTAAAACTAATAGAAGGGACGGTTGCTTCTGTTCCACCAAAAGGCGGGCGTAAACATCCACAGCAAGAGTTTGATCAGGTGGACACATCTAATATTCTCTTTATTTGTGGAGGGGCTTTTTCAGGCCTTGAAAATATCATTAGACAAAGGACGGAAAAAGGTAGCATTGGTTTTGGTGCTAGTGTGGTAAGTTTGGATGATCAAAAAAGTAATACGGATCTTATCAAACAGGTAGAACCTGACGACCTTGTTAAATTTGGAATTATCCCAGAGTTTATAGGGAGGCTCCCGGTTACTGCGGTACTAGAAGAATTAGATAAAGAGGCGCTTGTTAAGATATTGACAGAACCTAAAAATGCTTTAATTAAGCAATACAAGCATTTATTTGGTTTGGAAGATATTGAGGTTGAGTTTACGGATGAGGCTATTTCTTTAGCGGCAAGCATGGCTGTAAAACGCAAGACTGGAGCGCGCGGGCTTCGTTCTATTATGGAAAATGCTTTGTTGGAAGTTATGTTTGAAACGCCTTCTCAGGAAAATGTTAAGAAGTTAATTATTGGTCCTGAGGTTATAAAGGGTGTGGAGATGCCAATTATTATCACTAATGATGATCAAGAAATTAAACTTCCATCTGTAGGATAATACTTTATGGCCAGCAAACCTGAAAAATCTTTAGAGAGTGTTGATTTCTACCCTGTTTTACCCTTAAAAGATGTGGTGGTGTACCCTCATATGGTTATTCCTCTTTTTGTGGGAAGGGAAAAATCGGTTAGGGCGATTGAAGAGTCTATGGCGACGAATCAGAAAATTCTTCTGATTGCTCAAAAGTCTTCTGAAGATGATGATTTGTCCTCTAAAAATTTATATAAAGTGGGCACACTTTCAACAATCTTGCAATTAATGAAGCTTCCAGATGGAACTTTGAAGATTCTGGTGGAAGGTGAACAGAGGGTTTCTATAAAAGAGCTTGTTCTGGATATGCCTTTTATTGCAGGAAAAATTAGTGTTATCAAAAGCAAAGTTGTTGCTGAAGAGGTTTCAGAAGCTATCCGTAGAGCTTTGATGTATGAGTTTGATCAATATGTTAAGTTGAATAAAAAAGTCCCTCCAGAGGCAATTACTTCTATAGGTAGTACAACGGATATTGGTCTTATTACAGATACCATTATTGCGCACACGACGTTTAAAATTGAAGATAGACAGATTCTTTTAGAATTGAGCGACCCTGTTAAGCGAGCAGAGAAATTAATTGAATTGTTGCAAAATGAAGTTCAAATATTAGATGTTGAGAAATCTATTCGTACGCGTGTTAAAAAGCAAATGGATCAAAATCAGAAAGAATACTATCTAAATGAGCAGATGAAAGCGATTCAGTCTGAGTTAGGAGACGGTGAAGAAGGATTTAATGAAATTCAGCAGCTGGAAAAAGAAATTACTGAAAGTGGCATGAATGAAGAGGCCACTAAAAAGGTATTGAATGAGCTTAAAAAACTGAAAATGATGCCTGCTTCTTCTGCTGAAGCGACGGTTGTTCGGAATTATATTGATACTTTGTTAAGTGTGCCTTGGAAAAAGCAATCTAGAATTAGAAAGAATATTAAACAAGCTGAAAAGGTGCTCGATCAAGATCATTATGGTCTAGAAAAAATAAAAGAGCGTATTCTGGAATATTTGGCAGTACAGCAAAGAAAGCGTAAATTAAAAGGCCCTATTTTGTGTTTGGTCGGGCCTCCTGGTGTGGGGAAAACTTCATTGGGTGAATCCATTGCGCGCGCCACCGGCCGCAAGTTTGTACGTATGGCTCTGGGAGGTGTCAGAGATGAGGCTGAAATCCGAGGACATAGAAGAACTTATATTGGTTCAATGCCAGGTCAGATCATTCAAAAGATGACAAAGAGTGGGGTAAAAAACCCTCTTTTTCTTTTAGATGAAATTGACAAAATGAGTACAGATTTTAGAGGTGATCCGGCGAGCGCTATGCTTGAGGTGCTTGATCCTGAGCAAAACCATTCCTTTAATGACCATTATTTGGAAGTGGATTATGATCTTTCAGATGTGATGTTTGTGGCGACAGCTAATTCTTTGAATATTCCATCTCCATTGTTGGATCGTATGGAGATTATTCACTTATCTGGTTATACGGAAGATGAAAAATTAAATATTTCTAAAAAATACCTGATTCCTAAAAAAATGGAAAATTCGGGCCTTAGAAAAAGTGAAATCAAGATTAAAGATTCGGCAATTACTGAAATTATTCGAAGCTACACTAGAGAAGCAGGCGTGCGTTCTATAGATAGAGAAATCGCTAAAATTTGCCGCAAGGTTGTAAAACAAATTTTACTTTCAAGTGATTTGAAATCGCTTACTATTTCAGATAAAAACCTTGAAGAATATTTGGGTGTTAAGAAGTTTCGCTATGGTATGGCTGAGGAAGTGGGCTCTATTGGTCAAGTAACAGGTCTTGCGTGGACGCAGGTTGGTGGTGAGTTGCTTACTATAGAGGCAGCAAGTGTTCCGGGTAAAGGTAAAATTATCCGAACTGGAAAGCTTGGCGATGTGATGCAAGAAAGTATCCAGGCTGCACTAACCGTAGTAAGAGGCCTGACATCTAAATATAACATTTCAAAAGACTTTTATGAAAAAAATGATCTTCATGTGCATGTTCCTGAAGGCGCGACGCCAAAAGATGGGCCAAGTGCAGGGATTGCAATGTGCACGGTTTTGGTTTCAGTCTTAACGGGTACGCCCGTGCGCCATGATGTGGCTATGACAGGGGAAATTACCTTAAGAGGTGAAGTGCTTGCAATTGGTGGGCTCAAAGAGAAATTGCTGGCTGCTTTGCGAGGTGGTATTAAAACGGTTTTGATTCCTAAAGAGAATGAAAGGGATCTGAAAGAAATCCCAGATAATGTTAAAAATGGATTGGAAATTATTCCTGTTAAGTGGGTAGGTGAAGTTTTAGAAATTGCTTTTGAAAAGTAATTCTTAATGAAAAAGATATTGTCTTGGTTGACGGTATCAAGCAGCGTTGCTATAAGTTAAATAAATGGTTTTCAATTCTATTAAATTGAACATAAGGAGTTTTTATGAATAAGAGTGAACTGGTTACTGCAATTTCAAAGGAAGCTGATATTACGAAAGAAATGGCGCATAGAGTTTTAGATGCAACCTTAAAGTCTATTGAGGCGGCATTAAAATCAGGTGAGCAGGTGAGCTTAGTTGGGTTCGGTTCTTTTTTGGTTAGAGAAAGAGCAGCTAGACAGGGGCGTAACCCTAAAACAGGTGAGGCTATGCTGATTAAAGCTTCGAAGTCTCCAGTTTTTAAGGCTGGGAAGATTTTAAAGGATTCAGTTAACTAAGGTTATTTCTTTTTTCATTATTATTTATAGCGTAACAAGTATTAAAATAGTTTAATGCCTTAATAGTATTTGTATCTTCCAAAAGAAATTAATTAGGATTTATTTATGTTGCAGTCTATGCGTGAAAAGATGTCAGGTTTGGTGACAGGGATTATTATTGGCGTCATCAGTTTGGTGTTTGTTTTATGGGGTATTGGAAGTTATTTTGAGGCAGGTCCTGCAGGATCTGAGACAGTTGCGACCGTAGGTACTCAAAAAATTACTGAATACCAGGTAAGTAATGAACTTAATAATATGCGGGAACGCTTATTAAGCAAAGGTGTCACGGATTTAAATGATCCGAAATGGCGTGAAGATGCATTGAAAACTTTGGTTGATAGAGCTTTACAAGTTTCTGGTGCGGGTAACTTAGGTGTTACGGTTGATCCTAAGCAGGTAGATGAATCTATTTATCAAACGCCACAGTTTATGGAAAGTGGTCAATTTTCAATGGCCTTATATAATCGCTTTATACAAAATTCTGGCATGTCTACTTCTATGCTGAAGCAATATTTATCTGACCAATTGAGTATTTCTCAAGTTGCGTCGGGTATTGCAATGACTGATTTTAGTTTACCAGTGGATGTTCAAAAACGTGATATTCGATATGTGTGGTTAACGAATGCTGAGTTTAAAGATAAAGTGAAGCTTACGAATAAGCAGTTGCAAGCATTTTACAGTACCCATAAAGCTGATTATAAAAAGCCTGCGGAAGTGAGTGTGAAGTATATTTTACTTTCATTAAATGAATTAGCAAAGGATGCGAAAATTAGTGATGCGGTTGCTGAACAATATTATGAAAATAATAAGCTTTCATATCAAGAAGCGGAACAAAGACAAGCCTCGCAGATTTTATTACCATTAGCGAAAGATGCTAAGCCTGCAGCTAAAGAAAAAGTAGAAGCCCTGGCTCAAAAAATTGAAAAAGAATTAAAGGCAGGCGCTGATTTTTCAAAATTAGCCGCACAACACTCTAAAGACTCGTTGTCAGCCAAAAAAGGTGGCGATATGGGTTGGGTAACCTTACCTGAGTCACCAAATAGTTTTGAAAAGGCCTTGTTTGAGTTGAAAAAAACAGGTGATGTTTCTAGTCCAATCACGACAGCTTATGGTGTACAGATTATTAAATTAACAGGGATTCAAGCTAAAAAAGTTGAGTCATACAGTAAAGCTAAAATTAAAACTATAGAGCAGCTCAAGCAACAAAAAGCTGAAATTGCTTATTCTTCTGTAGGAAATAAATTAGCAAACTTAACTTTTGAAAACCCAGATTCTTTATCTTTTGCGGCAAAACAGTTGAATCTAACGGTAAAAGAAACAAAGCTCTTTGACTATAAGGGTTTAAAATCTGGGGTTGCAAGTCATGAGAAAGTTATAGAGGCGGCCTTTAGCGATAATGTATTGAAGAATAAAAATAATAGTGATGTCGTTAATATTTCACCAACAGAAGCAGTCGTGGTGAGACTTAGTCAGCACCATCCTGAAACGATTAAACCTTTTGATAAAGTGAAAGATCAGGTTGAAAGCCAGTTATCTGCTTTAGAAGAGCAAAAAGCAGCTTTAAAAGAAGCAAACAACTTAGTGGCTTCATTAAATGCTAAAGGTAAAGATACTTTGAAACTTAAATGGTTAAAAGGTGAAAGCTTGAGTAGGGGCGATAAGCTTTTGCCTGCAAATCAAATGAAAGCTATTTTCTCAAGTGCACTTTCAACTAAAGTAATGCCAAGTTACCATTTTTCAGAAGATGGTGAAAAAGGTATTTTAGTTTATGAGGTCACTAAAGTTGAAGCCTCAGATAATAAGAAAGCGGATCAAGGATTGGCTATTTATGGCAGAATGTTACAGCAAGTACAGTCTGCAAACACTTATAGTGAGTATCTTTCATATCTACATAAAACTATTTCCATAGAGAAGAGTGAGTAGCTCTTCTTCAATACTTTGCCTTGCTGGTCCAACAGCCTCCGGTAAAACATCTTTATCGATAAAAATAGCCCATGAGCTAAATGCTGAAATTATTAGTGTTGACTCAGCGCTTGTTTATAAAGGTATGGATATTGGAACGGCTAAACCTTCTCTTGATGAACGTGAGGGTATTCCTCATCACTTAATTGATATATGTGACCCTGCAGAACATTTTTCGGTTTCAAATTTTCTTGATCGCGCCAATGGTTTAATTTTTGATATACAAAGTCGAGGAAAGCTTCCGCTCTTGGTCGGCGGAACCATGCTTTATTTCAAAACTTTGTTAGATGGATTAGCTAATTTGCCTGATCGTGATGAGGCTATACGGAAGAAAATTGAAACTCAGGCTAATGAAGAAGGTTGGCCTAAGCTTTATGAGGCATTAAAAAAAGTTGATGAGATTATTGCAAATAAAATTTCGCCACAGGACTCCCAGCGCATACAGAGAGCTTTAGAGGTGTATCAATTGACTGGTGTGCCAATGAGTTTGCTCCTAGAGAAAGCGAAGCAAAGCCAACTGAAATTTAAACTATTAGCATTGTTTCCGTCTGATCGAGCGTGGCTTCATCAAAGAATTGAGCAGCGTTTTGAGCGGATGATGGTACAAGGATTTTTAAAAGAGATGCAGGTTTTTGTGGATCGAGGTGATCTTAGTCTCGATATGTCGTCGATGCGGTGTGTTGGTTATCGCCAAGCTTGGGAATATATTCAGGGCCAAATTTGCTATGATGCTTTTATGCAGAAGTCTTTAGCGGCAACACGCCAATTAGCTAAAAGACAGTTGACTTGGCTGAGAAACTGGAAGGGTGAAATTCAATACTTTGACCCATTGGAAGGTGGTCTTGAAGAAAAAGTATTGAAAGCTATTGCTGATTAAAGGTTTTAAATTGGCATATCATTTTAATGCTGTTAGAATCCACGCCTCGTTTTGTATATAAGCGTGTAAAAAATATATAATAAAAAAATAGAGGATAACTATTATGTCTAGAATGTCATCACTGCAAGACCCTTTTTTAAATGCTTTGCGTACAGGGAATACTAAAGACGGTGAAAAAAAACCGATCAACGTTTCTATTTATTTGGTAAATGGTATTAAGCTTCAGGGTGTCGTTGAAGCCTTTGATCAATTTTCTATTGTTTTAAATAACAACGGAATTAATCAAATGGTTTACAAGCATGCTATTTCTACAATCGTACCTTCAAGGCGCGTTAGCTTGTATTTTAAAAATCACAACGCTTCAGAAGGAAGTGAGTCTAATGATGCGGAATCTAACAATAGCGGTGATGTGTCTGAAAACACTCAAGAAGAAGCCTCTATTGAAGAAAACCAAGCTTAATTTTTTAGGATTGAGCTAGAGGCCTTCTATTGGAAATTTTTGAATCTTATAAAGGTGGGGAGCGCTGCTTTCTTGTAAATATTAATTTTCCAAGAAAACCCACCTTAAATGCTAGCTTAAGTGAGCTGGAATCTTTAGTCTCTTCTGCTGATTTAGAGACGGTTAAATCTTTTGAATTATCTCGAAACTATCCTGATCCAAAATACTTTATTGGATTTGGAAAACTGCATGAAATAAAATTACTCATTGATGAGTCTAAGGCTGAATTAGTTATTTTTAATCACGCCATTTCGCCCGCCCAAGAAAGAAATATAGAAGAAGTCCTGGGTTGTAAAATTATTGATCGTACGCGTTTGATCTTAGAAATTTTTTCACAACGCGCTCAAACCCATGAAGGTTCAATGCAGGTAGAGCTAGCGCGATTAAATTATGCCACGACTCGTCTTGTGAGAGGCTGGACACATCTGGAAAGACAGAAGGGTGGGATTGGTGTTCGAGGTGGTCCAGGTGAGACACAATTAGAGTTGGATCGCAGAATGGTTAGGAAGCGGATTAGCTTAGTTGAGTCTCGTTTAGAAAAAGTGCGAAAACAGCGCTCATTGGGGCGACATTCTCGTCAAAGATCTGATGTGAAAAGTGTGGCAATTGTTGGCTATACAAATGCTGGCAAGTCGACATTATTTAATGCATTGACAGGGGCGGATGTTCTAGTCAAAGATCAACTATTTGCAACATTGGACCCAACCTTAAGAAAGCTCGATGTGCCTAAGTTGGGCGAAGTAGTGCTTTCAGATACGGTAGGGTTTATTCGAAATTTACCTCATGATTTAGTAAAAGCGTTTTGTGCCACACTCGAAGAAGCCATTGAGGCCGATTTGTTGCTGCATGTGATTGACTCTTCTGATCCGGAACATGTGGAATATATGAGACAGGTAGATATTGTCTTGGATCAAATCGGTGCGGATACAAAGCCAACCATTAATGTTTTTAATAAAATAGATTTATTAGAAAATATGGTGCCAAAAATAACTTATACGGAAGAAGGTATTCCAAATAATGTTTATCTTTCTGTTCAAGAAGAAGATGGATTGAATTTTTTAAATCAAGCAATTGCAGAATTTTTTCATAGGCAGTGGTCTAAGGGTGTTCTTTCTCTAGAGGTAAAGTATGCTAAGATCCGCTCTCA
The DNA here is from genome assembly GCA_963974985.1 of uncultured Gammaproteobacteria bacterium. Classification (GTDB taxonomy): domain Bacteria; phylum Pseudomonadota; class Gammaproteobacteria; order Francisellales; family Francisellaceae; genus CAUZSH01. Next base: position 8,156 of record CAXBFV010000026.1, read on the forward strand.
GCTTTATAAGTTAGGTGTTGTAGAATCAGAAGAAACTTCAGATAAAGGCGACTTTATTTTAACAGTTGACATTGCACAGAGTGATTTAAATAAAATATATGGAGATAACGGGCTTGATATTGATCGGGTATTTAGAAGACAATAGCCTATCCATGTAAATTAACTATAAGCTCCTTATTTTATGAAGCTAATACAAAAATCAGAAGATCAAAACCCTTGGGGCAAGAAACCTCAAAAAGAGGGCCCGCCAGATTTTGAAGAGATGATTAGAAAATTTTTCTCAGGCAAAAAGAAATCCTCAGGTAGTGGGGGTTCAGGCTCAACTGAATTGCCATCTTTGCTTAAGTTTTTAGTTCCTATAATTATTGTTTTATTAGTCGGGATTTGGGCTGTATCTGGAGTTTTTGTAGTCCAGCCGGCAGAACAGGCGGCGGTCCTTCGCTTTGG
>CAXBFV010000027.1:0-8245 GCA_963974985.1 uncultured Gammaproteobacteria bacterium
TGTCATCAATAGTAGCGGCTTCAGTGCCTTCACTATCAAAAAGTAAGATGTCATTATCAACAGAAAAGCCATGTCCTGAAGCTGTATTTAAAGTTGAGTAAAGCCCTACAGATTGTGCACCAAGTACTGCTTTACCATTTTTAATAATTATTTTTGGTGCTTCTAGTGCATTATCGTCATTTGAATCAAATAGCTTAAAATTATATTTACCGCTAGCAGCGGTATTTACATCACCATTGCGCACAGTTAATGATCGATTTTCACCCACCCAAACGACACCGTTATTCGTCAACTCTCCGATGGAGACATCAACAATGGAGGGCCCCTTCCAATCACCTAAAACTAAATTACTATCGCTATCTAATTCAACATCACCGATCGTTTGATTGATGTATGGATTAGTAGTACCGGTTTCATCGTTTTTAGTTGAAGGGTTAAAGAACACATTTGAGTTCGATAATGTAAAATCAGCATTTGTTGCATTTAACCAATTACCGATAAGGTTTAATTGTGAATTATTAAAGTCTGTTGTGTTTATACCTGCCCCAGTATTTATAGGGTTATCAATGACTGTATTATTTTCAACATTAACAACAACGTTATCATACGAGTTCACGCTAGCGGCAAGGCCGCTATTAAAGAAATTAGTTTCAGAGCTTAATAGCGGCCCGACAGTTAAAGGATAATTAGCGTCAAAGTATGGTCTGATATTATGAGCGTCATAACCAGGACCACCATCACCACCGAAGAGGTAACTAGCGGATTGATAGGGTGAGTTTTGGGAGGGGCTACCTATTAGTGAGTATTCAACCCTATTGACTGACGTGGCTTCCGAAGCGGGTGGCCTAGCCCAAGCCACATTAAATTGTGAGGCAATGGCTAATGCGAGTAGGGTTAGTTTAAATCCACGTTTGGTATTTTTGCCCATACTGATCTCTCTTGGTTTTGGTTTCGTTAAATAGTTGTTACTGCTGTATTCCACACGGGCACTTGTAAGCCACTCATAAGATGAGTTAAAACCTGATATGAAGGCTGACAGCACGAGAAGCATATAGAATTAAGCACGATGTTTTATATTGTTATTATTAGTTATAGCCCAAAATATACTTTGATGTGTTTCTAGTTTATTAAAAACGACCTATTTAGAAAATAAGTTTTTGATAAATAAAATAAAAAAATATGTGAGTAGATGAAGATATTTACTACGCTTTGAAAAAAATGCCAATAGGGTAATTTCTTCAGCAATTATTTTAAACTCAGCCCCAAAGGTAAAGCCTCTCCTAACACAAAATGCATCATATCATTTGAAAGCGGAACTTTTCCCTGTAAAATACCCAATAACTTTGAAGATTTTGGAAACCTTACTGCCACTTGATTGTATAATTGATCGTTAATATTTAGCGTCTTGCTATTACATTTTTTAGCCATTAGACAATAAGCCTGTAGAGATATTTCTAGCGCACTTTTCGGGATTTCTATTTTTAAAAGTTTCTCTAGCCATTTTTCAACCACAGGGATCGGAATGATATCCATGACTTCTGAAAATCCTTCTCGATTTCCAATACGCGCCATCATCCACCATAATAGCTTATCGTGAGGTGCTCTATAAAGTTTTGAGCTCACAAGATTCCCCAGTTGAACTCTATCTGTCATCGCAATCTTCTCTAAGGTTCCTAAAAACCGCATTTTTTCAATATAGGCCATCTGTGACTTTTGACTCAACTGATCTTTACGAGACATAATGACTGACTTTGTTGCTTGAAAAAGTTTCTGTTGAAATATACTCGACAACCCTAAAACACACCTCCGCCACAATACCCACCATTGAATATGATTGGCTTCAATATTTTGATACTGAACACCTTCTTGATAAAGTTTTTCCAATTGAGCAATACGCTCAGCATCACAACCCTCACCTATCCCAGGACGAATGCTTAATCCCATTAGATTGAGCCAAAGGTGCTCCGCTTCTTGATTCATTCTACGTTTGGCTTTGAGTGCCCACAACTGATCAAACAGTATTCTTGCATTTTCAATACACCATTCACCTTCATCGCCCAACAAATCAAACAGTTTTTTACGTAACATGTAATGCGTTATTTTTTTCTCAATAAAAAAAGCTTTTAACGCCTTTTGCAACAAACCCGTATCACACAACTCAGAACGACTATTTCTAATACCTTGATTTTCTACTTTTTTATATAACTCGGCGCCTGCATCCATTTGTGAAGCAGAGAGCTCTAGTTGATGTGTTACACCATTTTTTTCTACCGCTAAAATCTCAACCACACCAATTTCTGTCATGCTAACCTGTAAAGTCACCTCAATTTCTTTAGCCGCTAATTGGCGCTCAATCGTTAAATTTAATGCGGGCAAAACGGTTATTTTATCAATATTTTTCTCACAGAAAATACCTGCTTGAGTCTCTTCATGATGATGCGAATAACCAAAAGGAAACTTTACCTGCTGATTAATCCTCAAGGTGAATTTTTGAGGTAAATGAAGGCTTTGATTTACTTTAGTCCCTGCTGGCAAAATGCATAATGGTGCAGAAGCCCCTTCCAACTCAATAAAATAACTTACCGGGACGGAACTTTGAATTTGCATCTCCGCATGATGTTTTGCCCATTGGTAATAAACCGCACCTTTAGCAACCGCCAATGAGGGGGAATCAATGGTTAAACAGGTTATCTCTTTACTTGTCCATTGCTGTAAATTTTCTAATACCCGCATTTGCAGAGTTTCACTATAAAAAACACCGCCGTTAAAGAGCACCACATCTGGCACGCCTACGCTGCCTTTTTTACCTATGTGCTTGACTAAAAACGAAGCCAAATGCTCAGTAATGGCAACATTAGGTTCATAAGGTAACCCAATCCGTCGAATACCTAATTGTTCTTTTTTTGCATACTGCTTCAATTCAACCAAAGGAAAGAACGCCTGTAAAATACCCTTCTGAATATCTTCTCGTGTTAAAATAATTGTTTTCTTAGTTTTTAAAATTGAACGCCCTTTTCCCAACAACGTTAAAGAAATTTCTGGCAAATTTTTATCCGATAACAAAGTTTCTTTAGCCTGCCGGACTTGGGGTAGCCACACAGATTGCGCTTCATAGCTCAGGGTTTCTGGAAATTTTTTAAGCAATAAGTAGAACAGCGCCAAGTCCATATTATCACCCCCTAGCAAAAGGTGCTGACCCACGGCAATGCGCTCAAAAGAAGGTCCATCCTGATCAATATTAAGCGATATCAAGCTAAAGTCTGTCGTGCCGCCACCCACATCACAGACTAATGCCAGTGATGATTCAGGTTCATCAGACCTAACATCACCCATCTCTTTATGATTATCTAACCAATGATAAAAAGCCGCCTGCGGTTCCTCTAATAGTTTTACATTTTTTAAACCCGCTTTTGAAATAGCCTGTAAAGTATAATGTCTTGCCTGCTCATCAAAAGAAGCAGGAATCGTCACAACAATCGACTGCTCTTTAAACAAAGCCTTTGGGAATTGAATATTCCAGGCGGATTCAATATACGAAAGAAACTCTTGTACAACCTGAATAACTGAAACTTTTTGAACGGCATCAAGACCACCTATTGGCAAACAATCTTGCGTAATATCGAGCATGGGGTGCGCCATCCAACTTTTGGCTGAATGCACCACACCATTTTTTAAAGACAAGCTCATTTCTTTTGCCAACTCACCAATGACTACCGAGCTCACGCCCCAAGGTAGTTGGTATAGCTCTGGGGCCTTTTCAGCTTCTGGTGCGTAATAACGCATGGCGGGTAATAAAGAAAGCTCAGCGACGACACCCGGTGCGATTAATTGTGGGATTTTTAGAATTTTTGTCTCATCACGCCCATCTTGCGCTTTATAAGCAACGGCGATATTAGTGGTGCCTAAGTCAATACCTATAAAATAGTGAGCGGACATAAGATGATAGTAAAAAAATTAGCGTTTTAGAATTGTAACGACCGGAGAAAGAGACCGCGATAAATATATACATAATTCATTGCAAAAACCTAGGTTTCTTCAAAATTTAATTCCCCGGCCTTACCCATAAAGAAGTTAAAAGATATTGATGAATAACTAGGCGGCACCCAACATTTTTATGGCTTCATTTTTTGGAACACCAATTTTCACAAGCTTTAACAGGGCTTCGTAAGTTGCTTTATCCATCATAATTTACTCCTATATATTTCAATGTTTGCGTCCATGACAAATACAAGTGTATGCCATAAACTCAACTTGTCAAAACAAGAGCAAACCATTGATTTAAAAAAGAAAAACAAAATATGTCGTTCCAGTAAGTCATTGCAAAATATAGCTTTTTTATTTGAATTCGTTAGATTATTTTTTTGATGTTTTTTTCAAAAAAAGCTTTAACACTAATCTTCTTTGCCTTCCTCATCACCTTCTTCCGATCCACCCATATATTGGCAAGCTAATTTAGGATTACAGTCCAAAAGCTCATAAAGCGCCATAATGATTTTATGGGATGCACTTCCCACAGCCCAAAGTGTTTCATCTGCTTCAATTGCATTATCCCAAACCTCGCTTTCACAGGGTTTATCTGCTAATTTTAAGGCTTCAACATCTTGATAAATATGGAGTAACTGCGTCTTTAAGTCAGAGGCTTCGCCGTTAGGCCCTGGCGCTAATAATTTTTCAATATAATCCAGCTGCTCAATACAATCTAATAATTTCACTTCGTCAAACTGCTTAAGGTTTTCTAAACTGTCCTGATCTACTTTTCTAGTGTCTGTCATTTAATACCTATGAAACCATTGTCTCTTACTATAGGAGTATACCTTGAAAGAAGGTCTCACATAAACCAATTACTAAACGCCTTAAACATAAAATTTCTAATTTCCTTTCATACACAAAAAAGAATCAAAAATATCAACTATACTTACCAGTCCAAACCACTTTTAATATTTTTTATATCGCTATGAAAAACATCACTTTAAAAATAATACTATTAATTAGCACGCTCATGCTTGCCGGCTGTCCGCTCCTCTCTAAGAAGACAAGTGACCCAGACCATTGTGATCAGAGCAATCACACGCCGAATAAAGCTTATATCAAACATTTAATATATACCTTAGACGCCTATACCACACCTTCTGGACAAAGAATGACAACCCGGTGGTCTAAAATCCCTATCCCCGTCTATCTTCCCCCTCTTCATCATAACCCTAAATTTAAAAAGGATATTGAGCAGACTTTAACTGAAATAGAAAATAAAACCGGTATTCAGCTCTTTAAATTTGTGAAAATACCATCCGAAATAACCTCCCAGAATCCAGGCATTATTTTCAGTTATGGGACGGCTTTTGGTGCTGAGAAAAAAGATGATAAATGGGTGTTCCCCACACTTTACCAAGAGCAAAGTTTTTCTAATATTTCTGAAGCACCAGGCGAAGGAAACTGGACACAACATGCTATTAATAAACAAACCGGTGAAATTACTAAAACGGCCTACATCAACCTTGGTGTTGTGGGAGAAGGCTATGATAGCCTCGCCTCTGAAAAAAGCGGAAAACCTAAAATAAACATAGATACTCTTTCTACCTTAGAGCGCTACCCCACAAAACTACGTGAAGTGGTTATTCGTGAAATTGCACTCGCCCTAGATCTAACATACTATCCAGATACTAAAGGCTATGACCCTAAAGGCTGCCTGACACCACCAGATCTATTTTATGTCATTAAAGCCATTTACTCCTCTTCACCAGGGACACCCGTTGAACAGCTTAAATATGACTTTTAGCTTTCCTGAAAGTATTTGACCCATTAATGGAAATCATCCGCTCCCCTTACTTAACCGTAAGGGCTTCTATACATATTGAAATAGAGCCCATTAAACGCTCTCGGTTTATTGGCCATATTCTGCCTATGACCTCTAAAAATATATTGCAACAGCATTTAGAGGAAGTCAAAAGACTCACCCCCGGGGCAAATCATTATTGCTGGGCCTATCAGCTTTATACCGACAAGCTTGTTCAATTTAATGATGACGGTGAACCTAGTGGTTCAGCGGGACGCCCTATTTTAACTTATTTAGCTGGCCAACAAATATTTGATACGCTCATTGTTGTTGCACGCTTCTTTGGTGGCACAAAACTGGGGACTGGCGGCCTTGTTCGAGCCTATGGCTCAGCAGCAAGCGAAGTGATAGCGCTTGCCCAACTACAGACCATTACCCCAACTCGAGCACTTTGGGTTAAACATAGCTACGCACTCACCGCCTCTATCCAATCTTTATTGCACGAATTATCTTTAACGCCGACACATCCTAGCTATAAAGAGCAGGTTATCTTTTGTCTTAATATTCCAGATGAAAATTGGGAGGAGATCAAAATAAAAATAGTAAATGCAGGCCAAGGAAATCTTCAAATTTCAAAAGAAAAAATTAAATAAATATTTTGTCAAAAATTTGATTTAACTCAATTTTATTGCACCTCAATTGGAAATAAAGAGCGTTTTTGATCTAGACTAAAAGCTGTATGAATTAGAAAATTTTAAATACTCATACCCACCTAATTTAAAAAGGAGACAATCATGTCAATGCCTAAACCAAAACGCGTTAATACTGCTGTTTGGATACTTTATGTTATCAGCTTTTTAGGAATTTTAGAGCTATTTACCTCAGCTTCTATCAAAGGTGAAAACCCACCTTTGATGCTGTTAGATATCATTGTTTTTATCGCCATGATCGGGATTGCCTTTGGGATTAGCAAAAGAATTGCTGCCGCTAAAATTCTTTATCTTGTTTTAGCGATTGTCTGGTATGTCGTCGCCATTTTTTATCTTCCTCTAGCCTATGGGCATGATCTTAATGTTGGTCTTATCTTCATCCAAATTATCATGACCATTGCCGCTTTCTATATGCTATACCAACAAAAATCTCGGAATTGGTTTAATCAAAAATAACTTTATTATTTGACAATTATCTTAGGTGATGCTTTTAGGGCATCATCATTTAATTCAATCCCAAGACCTGGCGTATCAGAGACCTCAAAAAAACCATTTTGAGGCTGAGGATCCTGTAGACAAAGTTCACGATTAAAGTCTTTAATCGCATAGGTGTGATGTTCGTGGATTAAAAAATTAGGGATGGCAGTTTCTAAATGAAGTGCTACCGCAGTTGCCACAGGCCCCCCACAGACATGTGCTTGAATTTTCACATCATACATATCGGCATAATCACAAATTTTCTTGGCTTCCGTTAAGCCGCCACACAGCCCGATATCAGGTTGCAGCACATCAATCGTTTGTTTTTCTAAATACTCTCGCACACCATGTCTTAGATAAAGGCGCTCACCTGCGGCAATGGGTACCTTTAATTTAGCTTTTAAAGGTTCATGTAACTTAGCGTTCAAGTAATTCACCGGCTCTTCAAAATATAGGCACTTAAATTCTTCTGCTATTTCACCCAACTGAAGTGCTGAAGTAAGACTGGGTAGACTATGACATTCAAAAATAATGTCGCCATTTTCACCCAACACATCTCTTATAGCCTGTAAACGCGCACGAATTAAATTGAGGTGGTCGCGCCTAAATGGCTTCGTGCAATCATAGATTGTTTCACCCTTTTCATCAAACATCATGGGATCTACTTTTACACTATCATAGCCTTCTGTCACTACTTTTTCAGTAGCTGCGGCATACTCCTCTGGATGCGCTAAAGTTTTACGCTCATAGACATCCCAATCAAATTGTAATTGACTAGCATAAGTTCGAAGCTTCTCATTCACCTTGCCTCCTAGAAGCTGGTAACAAGGCACACCTAATGCTTTTCCTTTAATATCCCATAAGGCCGTATCAATCGCACTCATCGCGGCATAGATGACAGGGCCACCACCTAATCCCCAAAAACTTTCGCGCAACATTCTATTCCACAAAAGTTCCGTCTGAAAAGGATCCACGCCTAATAGCATTTCCTCTGCAAATTCTTTCACCATGTGTGCCGCCGCACTATGCCCTAAATCATAAGCAAGGCCTGCTTCACCTACCCCTGAAATACCTTCATCAGTATGGATGCGCACAAAAATAGGATTCCAAGCAGGACGCTTCGGGCAATGGGTGTCGAATATTTCAACATAAGTAACTTTCATATTATCTCAAATAAAATTTAATGGTCTGTTTAAAGAGTTTAGTGAAATCCCGTGAAGGTCTCCAGCTTAATTCATTTTGTATTTTTGAATTATCAATAGCATAACGCTCTTAAATACCGCCT
>CAXBFV010000028.1:0-8214 GCA_963974985.1 uncultured Gammaproteobacteria bacterium
AAGCATAATCCCAAGTCCTCACGCCACTAATCGGTAGTGTCGGACTTGATCCTATCCAACTTTGTTTGGTCAGTACATTTCCTGAATAAGGGTCATAAGTATATAAAACATGGCGTGTCTCTTTAGCCGCTGGCGTATTACTTCCTGGTTTGATGAAGCTATCTGTCTTCATCTTTAACTGACCATTTGAATAATAAGTATAGTTAGACTCTGATCGAATCACAGTTGAGCCTGGCGGCACGATACGAACAGCTTTTATTAATTGACCCAAACTATCATAAGTATAAGCAATACCCGGAGAAACTGCCGAGCCTTTTAAAAGAGCGCGTAAGTGAGCACCAGAGCCCGCTGCAATACTTTGCAAAGCAGGCAAGCCAACACTGTTATAACTCACTACCAAGCTATTGCCTAACAAATTGGTAGATGTCGCCAAAGAACCATCTTCATGATAGCTTCGACTCACACTTTGACCTGCGCCATTCGTTAAACTCAATACAGAGCCCGCAGCGTTTAAATCACGTACACCAAATAACTCAGCGCCATGGGAAACGCCACAGGATAACAGAACAGCTAAAGATAAGGGTTTAATGAAATTCATAAATTTTGCTCTTTTTTTAAAAAACCCCTTAGGTAGATATAACTCTAGGGATATGGAAACAAGCCTTAACGGACTATATATACTGGTTGAATATCAGTAAAAACCATTATCAATCAATAGAAGGCTGGAGCCGTAAAATCATATTGGCAAGGACTATTTGCAAATATGCTAAATCCTGTTATTGAGGAACCGCTTAAAACATTCATCTGCCCTTTACAAACAGACTGACCTGTTGTTGGGGAAAGAAGATTAACTAAGAAACTTTTAGGACTCCCTCCTTCCAAGAATGGTACACTGCCAGCAATCATCTGCCCCATTGGGTCATAATATTGATTAGTCTGTATCAAGCTCGTTGAAGAATAAGTAGATGCGTTAGGGGAAATTTTAGCCATCGAAATCATTTGCCCCAATTTATTATATTGACTGGAAACTTTATTTTTATACGTGTTTTTGGCAATGATTTCTTCAATACAATGATGACTTAAAGGTAAATTAGTGCAGCTCTGAGGAACAACAGCCTGGAAGCTAGCAAGCGAAACCCCTCTTTTAACACTTGATTCATTAATTGTAATAGCCTGTCCAACAGCATTAGTTGAACCGCTCGGCATAGAATAGCCAACAGTTAAAGAAACCAAATTACCTGTCCATGAGTCAGAGGAAAGATTTGGGTCTATCCACATAGGTATTGTTTGGCTATAGTTTTTCATTCCGTTAGGGCCTAAAACACTTTGTGGAGAACCATAAGCATTATAGGTTGTTGTAGAACTAAGTGAGCTTGTTTTTTTCGCCGCACTTGAAGTCATAAAATATGCACTTGTGAGTTGAATCCAAGACAGATAACCCAATATTATCATTTTATAACGCGAAAAACCTGTCTTCAGAAGTAGTAAAAGCATCAACATCCCACCGAAGTAAGCCAATCCTGAGTTAATACTATAACGAGATAAAAGCTCATGGTGATGCGCCAATACTGCAAAATTCATCTGTGATGACAGCTGTGAGCAAAACAACATCAACAACCATAAGACCAATAAAACCCTAAATCTTTTTAAAACAAAAAAACGCGTTAAAGAGCCTATTGTCATATCAGTCGCTTTGGCATGAATACTTTCAACTATTTTTTTATCCCAAAAACTCAAAAGAAAGCCCAATAAAACTGTACAAACTAAAATAAGCTCAGCTGTCACTAAGCTAATCTCTATGACCGCACCAAATAATAATAAAAATTGACATAATATCAGCCACTTCAAACGATTTTCTGCTTTTGCATAGCGAGAAAAATCCCCATATAAAATAGCAAAACTACACATTAAAATAGAAATAAAGTAAAAACCAAGCCCAACCAGGACTGTTGACGGCACCCATACTGACACATGAATACAAAAAACTCCCAATAACCCCGCCAAACTGGTCAAAAACAAAACAAAACAAAATGAGACCCACATCGATCCGAAATATTTGCAAGCCAAGGTTGAAAAATAAGCACCATTGGGAAGAAAAGAATCAAGGCAAGAAAATTATATTGCTCATTAGCCCCCGTCCAAGAATAAGCGCTCTGCAAAGAGAGATGATAAGCTTCTTTTACAAAAAAAAGAAAAGCGATTGAGTGCCCTGCAAAAATAAGCAATCTCACCCAAAGCGATAAATTGTCCGTTAATTTTCCTTTCAACATCTTAAGTTTCTTGTTTTTTATTAATATTCGTTAAGGGCAACTTGATCGTTACTGCAAGTCCACCTTTCTCTGAGTTGACAAATTTCAACTCCCCTTCATGATATATGATTGTGTCCTTAACAGATGCCAAACCAATCCCAGAACCTTTTTTTTCATGTAAATCTTTTTCAGCTGATCTAAAAAATGGCTGTGTTAAACGTTTCAAATCAGCAACCGGAACACCTGGCCCATCATCAATGACGGTTATCTTTAAAAACTTTTTTTCTATCTCAACTGATAACTGAGCAGTTTTCCCGTACTTAAATGCATTGCTTAAAATATTCTCTATTGCCCGGTTTAAGCTCTTCGGAGCACCCATAATGTGTGCGTCTACTTCAGGTACATCAGTTTCAAGCTGACAACCTTGGTCAATAAAATGATCACAACATTTCCAAACAATAGACAATGCATCAACCAATATGCGTTCTTCACGATAAACGTCATGCCTTGTATAGGAAATTAACTCATTAATCATTTCCTGCAAGTCACTAAGGTCTTCTTTAATCATTCTTTTTTGCTGACTATCTTCAAGCTCTAATAGCCTGTAGTTTAAACGGCTTATTGGCTGCTGTAGATCATGAGACACAACACCTAATACATAAGAACGCTGCTCAACTAAGCTTAAGAGATAAGTCTGCATCTTCCGCATAGAAGCTACCGTCTCATCCAAGACAGGCAAGCCATAAAACCCTCTTATTTTCGACCGAAGACTCATACTCAAAGAGCTCGCTAAACTCTTCATTCTTCGGTTATTTAAAGATAGCGTCCCGGCAAACCAGAAATAACTCCCTACCAAAACAACAATTAATAGAAATAACATGAAGATGTACACTAAAGATTCGTATGTTAACCCTCTTGAGGTCACTTTATAGTTTAGCCACTGGCCATCAGACAAAAGCACAGAGACTTCACTGCTCAGTATTTTATGCTCTCTTTTTATCAACGAGTCATTCAGCTCTGTAATTTTCCATAACGGAGATGCCGTTAACCTTGCCTCAATCACCTCATTATCCAAAAGAACCTTAGAGTTCAAAATTACTCGCAATAACTCATGATCTAAAACATCATTTCCAAAGTCAGAATCATAGATTGAATAAAAAACCTTAGTTTGATAATCCGTCATGATTGATTTATATTCAGCCCTCACCAACCAATGAGATAAGTAAGCGTAATACACCAAATACCCTAAAAGCAATAGAATAAAAATAATGACTGTCTTGAGATGCTTAAACATGCCTAAATGATATATGCCTACATAAAATACTAACTGCGTATCTAAAACTAATACCAAAAAGAGAAAAAAGAAACACTAAACCTTAATTTGTTTAAACACTTCAGAATAATCACTTGGCAAGACTGTTATATTTTCAAGCGCATGCTGCTTACCCACCATACTCATATAAAAAGGCTTATCTTCTCCTTCTAAAGCATGATCAAGCTGCCCAAGATAAAACTCATCTGATCGTCCAAACATGACTACAAAATCATAACTATCGAGCTCTTTGAATGATTCCTTTGAAGAAACGCCTGAGCAAAAATGAACCTTCACGCCATGCACATGTAAAATATTAGCAATCAATAATCCATGAATTACCAGGTTTTTAATCATTGCGGTTCGATACCCAACCACCAATGCTTTTTTCTGATCTTTGTGGTTATTATTTTCATTTACTGTCTGCTGCAAACGCAAAATGACACCATCCATAAACATATCTCGAGCGATCTCTGCGTGCTGGATATTAGGCCAAACCTCTTGATTTAAATGCGTCATAATTGCAGGGTAAATAACCTGAGCAAAAGCCTCTGGAGAATATAAGGCATAAAGGTCACTGACCTCTCTCACCGCTAATGAGATATTGTTTTTATAAATAGCATTATCCATTATCTCAAAATTAATCAGGTGTTTCGTTTGCCCTTCTCCGACCAACTCATATTCATCATATTTTTTAACTGCTGCTACCGCTTTACTAATGCTATAGCCTTGACTCAGCAATGCCACCACACGTTGCACTAAAGCGACATCTTCATCACTATAGAAACGATGCCCCTTTTCAGTGCGCTGGGGAATCAACAACTCATAACGGTTTTCCCATGCACGCAACGTAATCGGTTTAACCCCTGTCTTCTCAGCAATATAACGAATTGGATATTGTTTTGACTCTTGATAGTTTCCCATAATTTTTTCCTTACATTTTGCTCAAGAAAAACCAGGTGTTTGCTGTGCTAAAAAATCAATCTTATAACGCGTTAGATAATGTTGTACCATCTCAAAAGGCACGGCCAGTGGCAAAATGCCATCGTAAAAACGTTTAAGTTTAACTTGTAAATCAGCCCGCTCTTCATCGCTAATCAATTTATTAATTTCACGCAAGATTCTTTGCAGCACCGTATGATGATTACCGCGCTCGGCAACTTTTTGAAAGGATTGTAAAAATACTTCTAAATACTCCACCTTAACGGCTTCAAAATCTTCTCGAGAATTATCAGCCACCAAACGACCCAAGACTTTTTGATTTACAGGATGATGTAGCCGTAACATGATTTTATGTCGAGTATGAAATGCCTGAAGCACTTTAAAGTCTTTGGCTTTCGTTACGACATGCTTTGCTTCAGCTGTTAAAAAAACACGCTTAATAAAATGTTCCTTCAAATAAGGATCATTTAGGCGCCCTTCATCTTCAATTGGCATCAAAGGATCTTGTTTTCTTAATGCCTCTACAAATCTGCCGTCTGCCTTATTATGAATAATGCCTTTTTTCTCACTATAAAGTTTTACGGTTTCCTGACCACAACTAGGAGAAGCCTTCTTTAAAATAAAACCTGACAATGAAGGTAATCCCGTCAAAACTTTCTGGCAGCCTTTATCAAGCGCTTCCGTCACATCAACTTTTGAATCCGTCGTGATCACCCTGATTTTACCTGCCGCACTTTCTAAATAAATAGGCTCTCTCGGCACACCAAAACCCGCGGTCATTTCAGGGCATACGACATGATAGTCAAACAATTCACCCAATTCTTGCGAAACAAGTTTCTTGTGGGCATTTGCACCATTAAAACGTACATCATTTCCGAGTAGGCAACTTGAAACACCTACTCTTATTTTATCACCTATATCATTATCCATATTTGGCCTCCACTGCTAAATATAGCGTCAAAAAACCAACATGTATAACTATTTTCCTAAATTATTTGATTTTGTATAGCTTTTTGTATAGATTATTACTACGTAATTTTTATTGTTTTAAATGAAATATGCCTAAAAAAATATTATTTTGGTTTCGACAAGACCTCCGTCTTCAGGATAATCCAGGTCTTGCTCAGGCAATTGAAAATGGTAAGTGTTTACCCATCTACATTTTGGATAATATAAACCCCAAAGCATCTCAAATGGGTGCTGCAAGCCAAGCCTGGTTACATCATAGTTTGTCAAATTTAGACCAAACTCTAAATCATCAGCTTAATTTTTATAGCGGTGATCCTGAAGAGATTCTAAAAGGTCTCGTTAAAAAACATAATGTCGATGCCATTTATTGGAACCGCTGTTATGAATCTTGGCGTATTCTTCGTGATAAAAAAATAAAGCAAACCTTTAACGAATCAAACATCGAGGTTAAAAGCTTTAACGCCTCACTCTTATGGGAGCCTTGGGAAGTCCATAAAAAAGATGGCACACATTATAAGGTCTTCACTCCCTTCTATCGCAAAGGCTGTCTTCAAGCCCCACCACCCAGCAAGCCACAATACATTGATCCTGGGGTAATAAAAAATAGTTTTATCAAAGACTCCGATGCTTTAAATTTAGATGAGCTAAATCTTTTGCCACAAAAACTAGAATGGGCAAAAGACATGATGACGCATTGGCACGTGGGCGAAGATGCTGCACAAGAACGTTTAGAAAGTTTCATCAATGAACAAATTGATGACTATAAAACGGGTCGTGATTTTCCAGCTTCAGAGAAGGTTTCTAAGCTTTCACCTCATCTCCATTTTGGAGAGATCTCACCTCATCAAGTTTGGCATACAACCTTAGAACAGTCTGAGCCTTCAGATAATAGAGACCACTTTTTAAGTGAAATTGCTTGGCGTGAATTTTCATACCAATTGTTATTTCATTACCCAAAGCTTCCCACTCAAAACCTACAAGCAAAATTTGATCACTTTCCCTGGGAATTAAATCAAGCACATTTAGAAGCGTGGCAAAAAGGACAAACAGGTTACCCTATTATCGATGCAGGTATGCGCGAACTATGGCAAACCGGCACCATGCATAATCGCGTGCGGATGGTGGTTGCTTCTTTTCTAGTTAAAAATCTGCTAATCCATTGGCATCATGGTGCAGCTTGGTTTTGGGACTGTTTAGTGGATGCTGACTTAGCCAGCAATAGTGCTAGCTGGCAATGGGTAGCCGGATGTGGCGCTGATGCCGCACCCTACTTTAGAATTTTTAATCCCGTCACTCAAGGACAAAGATTTGACCCAGAAGGGGTTTATATCAAACAATATGTCCCCGAACTCAAAAACCTAGAGAAAAAGTATTTATTCAATCCATGGACCGCCCCTGAGGAAGTTTTACAAAAAGCAAATATAACGTTAGGCAAACATTATCCAAAACCTATCGTTGATATTAAAGTCTCAAGAGAGCAAGCCCTTGAAGCGCTTCAGAAAATGAAGTCTATAATTGTCTAATACGTGCTAGACAACGGCTCACATCACTCTGCGTAAAACGTCGACGCTGCTCATTTAAAAGTGAAGCGCCTAACTTATCTGTCATGTCATACATTAAAGCCAACATTTGTTTGAACTCATCTTTTGGGTTTTGAAGCGCACAAACATCCATGAAAACAGTAATCCCTGGTGTTTGTAGAGCATCAATATTATCTAAATCAAAGGTGCCTGGCTCTACACCATTCACCACTTCAAATAACACTTCATTTTGATGTGATATCGCCTGAAATAAACCTCGCTCATCATAGGTAAAACTATAGTTATAAAAAATTTGCGCTAAATCCTGGCCATAAAAAACATAACCTCTTGGCGCCATCACATGTAAAACTATAATACCTTGCTCTAATGATGGGAAATCTGGTTCACGATAAACTGCTTCAGGGTTTTCTACCTTAAGTAAATTAGAATCAGCAGACGCCTCTTCAGATACTTCAGGTTGAACCCCTTCTTCTAGCAAATCACTTTCAGAAATTCCTTTTTCAAAAACGGCTTCTTTAGAAACATCAAGACTTTCCTCAAGCTCACCACTTTCTATCTTTGATTCTAAAATCGCATGTGTTTTCATCTTAGTTTGATACTTTTTGCGTTTAACTCGACGGTAGCCATCCAAAACCAAAAGTAAAATTAAAAGAATTGCGATTAGAAAAATATTATGTGCGTAGTCCATTGCCATAACCTATAGACATGATTATGTCGCATATTGTATGAGAATTAGCACCATAAAGCTATATTGCTTTTATACTCATCGCAAATTATTCTACGGCATATCTTTGCTTAAGGTACAAGAAAAAAGTTCGCAATGCCATGGCTTCTCCGCCTACCGGCTGGCCTGGTTTTTCTTGTGTATTCCAAGCCATTAAATCCACATGCATCCATTCTGAATCTTTAACAAAGTGTTTTAGAAATAACGCGGCACTTATCCCCCCTCCCATACCCACTTTAGGGCAGTTAGAAAGTTCAGCCACATTACTTTTAATTAAGGCGTTGTAAGGCTCATATAAAGGCATTTGCCAAACTTGATCATTAATTTCTCCTGATATCTTTTGAACTTGCTGCCCAGATGCGTTATTTGTAGCAAAGAACCCTGGAATATCTGTCCCTAAGGCCACACGCATGGCACCTGTTAAAGTCGCAAAGTCAATAATCAAATCTGGTTTTTCACTTTGTGCTTCAAAAAGAG